>JBEVLV010000178.1:0-13366 GCA_040508955.1 Sphingomonas sp.
AGGGTGGAAGCGCCGACGCCGGCCGCGAGCGCCGGCCAGAGCAGCATCACAATGCCGACCACGCTGATCAGGAAGACGATCGTCCGCACCACCGGCACGCCTGCGGCGTAGAGCGGCAGGTAGACCACCCGCGCCCCGAGCCAGATCACCGCGCCCAGCTCGGTCCAGCGCGAATGCAGTCCGGCGAGGCCGAGCACGGCGACGGCGGCGATGACGATCGGAAAGGTTTCGAAGAAATTGGCCTGGGCGCGGACCATGCGTCCTACGACCGGCTCGGGCGGCGGGAGATCCTCGTCGCGTGCGCCGACATTCCATTGCTTGCCATATTGTCGGGTTTTCACCTGCGCCGCCGCGAAGATGTGCACCAGCGCGAGCACGCAGCCCCAGATCAGCACGGTCATTTCCAGGCGCATCGTCTTTCCCCTCCGATTGTTGCGCACTTGTACCAACAAGCTGCGCCCCCTGCGACTTTTGTATCGACCCGGCCCCCGGCACCCCGCTAAAGCCGCCCGATCATGACCGAGCTCCCCAAGACCTTCGACCCCGCCGAAATCGAATCCCGCTGGTATCAGCATTGGGAGACCAAGGGCCTGTTCGCCCCCGAGCGTCCCGGTGCCGATCCCTGGACCCTGGTAAATCCGCCGCCCAACGTGACCGGCAGCCTGCATATCGGCCACGCGCTCGACAATACGCTGCAGGACATCCTGGTCCGCCACGCCCGCCTGAAGGGCAAGGATGCGCGCTGGGTGGTGGGCATGGACCATGCCGGCATCGCCACCCAGATGGTCGTCGAGCGTCAGCTCAATGCGCAGCAGCAGAAGCGCACCGATTTCACCCGCGAGGAATTCATCGCGAAGGTGTGGGAATGGAAGGATGAGAGCGGCGGCGCGATCATCGGTCAGCTGAAGCGACTCGGTTGTTCGATGGACTGGGCGAACGAGCGCTTCACGATGGACGAGGGCTTCTCGAAGGCCGTCCTCAAGGTGTTCGTCGACCTGCACAGGCAGGGCCTGATCTATCGCGACAAGCGTCTGGTGAACTGGGATCCGGGCCTCGGCACCGCGATCAGCGACCTCGAGGTCGAGACGACCGAGGTCAAGGGCAGCTTCTGGCACCTGCGCTACCCGCTCGAGGACGGCAGCGGTTTCATCCAGGTCGCGACGACGCGGCCGGAGACGATGCTCGCCGACATGGCCGTCGCGGTCCATCCGGACGATGCACGCTACGCCGCCCTGGTCGGCAAGAAGGTGCGCCTGCCGATCACCGGGCGCCTGATCCCGATCATCACCGACGAGCATGCCGATCCGGCGCTGGGTTCCGGCGCGGTGAAGATCACTCCGGGCCATGATTTCAATGACTTCGAGGTCGGACGTCGCGCCGGCATCGAGGCGCGCGACATGCTCAATATGCTCGACGCCAAGGCTGCGATCGCCCAGACCAGCGACGGGCTGATCCCGGCGGAGCTCATCGGCCTCGATCGTTTCGAGGCGCGCAAACTCGTCGTCCAACGGCTCAAGGACGAGGGTTTCCTCGTCCCGCATGTCGACAAGGACGGCAACGAACACGACGCCGAGCCGCGCACGATCCAGACGCCGTTCGGCGATCGCTCGGGCGTTGTGATCGAGCCCTGGCTGACCGACCAATGGTATGTCGATGCCGCGACCCTCGCCAAGCCGGCGATCGAGGCGGTCCGCTCGGGTGCGACCAGGATCGTCCCGAAGAGCTGGGAAAAGACCTATTTCAACTGGATGGAGAACATCCAGCCCTGGTGCGTGAGCCGCCAGCTCTGGTGGGGGCATCGGATTCCGGCGTGGTTCGCCGAGGACGGCAGCATCTTCGTTGCCGAGAGCGAAGCCGAGGCGCAGGCGCAGGCGGGCGAGGGAATTGCCCTCACGCAGGACAGCGACGTCCTCGACACCTGGTTCTCCTCGGCGCTCTGGCCGTTCGCGACGATGGGCTGGCCCGATACCGACGTGAAGGCGCTTGGCCGCTACCCGAACGACGTGCTCATCTCCGGCTTCGACATCCTGTTCTTCTGGGACGCGCGGATGATGATGCAGGGCCTGCACTTCATGAAGGAAGTGCCGTTCAAGACCCTGTATCTCCACGGCCTTGTCCGCGCCGCGGACGGGCAGAAGATGTCCAAGTCCAAGGGCAATGTCGTCAATCCGCTCGGGCTGATCGAGCAATATGGCGCCGATGCGCTGCGCTTCTTCATGGCGGCGATGGAAAGCCAGGGCCGCGACATCAAGATGGATGAGCGCCGGATCGAGGGCTATCGCAACTTCGCCACCAAGCTGTGGAACGCGGCGCGCTTTGCCCAGTCGAACGGCATCGGCGCCTCGACCACGATCGAGCCGCCCGTGGCCGATCTCGCGGTCAATCGCTGGATTGTCGCCGAGACGGTGGCGACCGTGCAGGCGATCGACCTGGCGCTGGCCGACCTGCGCTTCGACGAGGCGGCGAACACCATTTATCAGTTCGTCTGGAGCCGCTTCTGCGACTGGTATCTCGAACTGATCAAGCCGGTGCTCCAGGGCGGCGGCGAACCTGGCACTTTCTCGGGCGACGAGATGCGCGAGGCGCTGGGCACGCAGGGCCCAGCGGCGGAGACGCGCGCGGTGGCGGGGTGGGTGCTCGACCAGATCCTGGTCATGCTGCACCCCTTCATGCCCTTCATCACCGAAGAGCTCTGGTCGAAGATGGGCCCGCGCGATCACGAACTGATCGTCGCCAAATGGCCGATGGCCGACGCGCGCGCGCTCGATCCCGCGGCGGCGCAGGAGATCGACTGGCTGATCCGGCTGGTGAGTGAGATCCGCGCGGCGCGGACCGAGCTCAACGTGCCGCCGGGCGCGCGGCTGCCGCTGCACGTCCGCGATGCATCGACGGAGACGACGGCGCGGCTGGGACGTCAGGATGCGGTGCTTGCGCGCCTCGCACGCGTCGATCAGGCGGTTGGCGAGGTTCCGGCTGGTGGCGCGTTGCAGATCGTCGTCGACGAAGCGACGTTCGTGCTGCCGCTGGGCGATGTGGTCGATCTCGAGGCCGAGCGCGCGCGCCTGACCAAGGCGATCGGCGCGGCGGAGAAGGAACGCGACGGCCTCGCCGGGCGTCTCGGCAATCCCAGCTTCGTCGAGCGCGCCAAGCCCGAGGCGGTCGAGAAGGCCCGCGCCGACCACGCCGAAAAGGCTGTCGAGGCCGAACGACTGAGCGCGGCGCTGGCGCGATTGGGGTAAAACCAAGCTTCGACCCGTCACCCCGGCCTTGTGCCGGGGTCCACCGGGCGGCCAGCGAGATACAATAGATGGAGCGCGGCGCGGTCGGCGCGGTGGATGCCGGAACAAGTCCGGCATGACGAGGTATAGAGAGTAGATGGCCCAACCTCCCCAACGTCGCGACCTCACCCAGGGGCATATCGGCCGCACCCTGCTGCTGTTCGCGTTGCCGACGCTCGGCTCGAACATCCTCCAGTCGCTCAACGGCTCGATCAACGCGATCTGGGTCGGCCGCTTCCTGGGCGAGGGCGCGCTGGCGGCGACCTCCAACGCCAACATCATCATGTTCCTCACCTTCGGCGCGGTGTTCGGCTTCGGCATGGCGGCGACGGTACTGGTGGGGCAGGCGATCGGCCGGCGCGATCTCGACGCGGCGCGGCGCGCCTTCGGGTCGGCGGTTGGGCTGGTGCTCGGCGGCGCGGTCATCGTCTGTGCGCTCGGCTGGGTCTTCTCGCCCGCGATCCTCAAGCTGCTCGCCACCCCCGGCGACGCGATGCCGCTCGCGCTCGCCTATCTGCGGGTGATCTTCCTGGGGCTGCCCGCATCGATGCTGCTCGTCCTGCTGATGATGGGCCTGCGCGGCTCGGGCGACGCCATGACGCCGCTCTGGTTCATGATCCTCAGCGTCCTCCTCGATTCGGGGCTCAACCCGCTGCTGATCGCCGGCATCGGCCCGTTCCCGAAGATGGGCATCGCCGGCTCGGCCACCGCCACTCTGATCGCCAACTACGTCGCGGCGTTCGGCCTGCTCGCCACGCTCTATATCCGCGACCTGCCGATCCGCCTGAAGGGCGCCGAGCTGCGCTATCTGCTGCCCGAGGGCGCGCTGATGCGTGTGATCATCGCCAAGGGCCTGCCGATGGGCGGACAGATGCTGGTGATGTCGCTGGCGGGGCTCACCATGGTCGGGCTGGTCAACCGCCTCGGCGTCGATACCGCGGCGGCCTATGGCGTCTCGCAGCAGCTCTGGACCTATATCCAGATGCCGGCGATGGCGATCGGCGCGGCGGTGAGCGGCATGGCAGCGCAGAATATCGGCGCGGGCCGCTGGGACCGGGTCCACGGCATCACCCGCGCGGGGCTGGGCTTCAACCTGCTCCTCACCGGCGCGATGGTGGGCGCGGTGCTGATCTTCGACCGGCCGGTGATGGCGCTGTTCCTCGGCGGCGACAGCCCTGCATTGCCGATCGCGCGCCATATCCAGCTCATCGCCAGCTGGAACTTCGTGCTGTTCGGCATGACGATGGTGCTGTTCTCGGTCGTCCGCGCCAATGGCGCGGTGCTGGCCCCGCTCTGCATCCTGGTCGTCTCGCTCTATCCGGTCCGCATCGGCTTTGCCGAGTTTGCGCGGCCGCTGCTCGGCGGGGATGCGCTGTGGTGGAGTTTTCCGATCGGATCGATCGCCACCGTGACGATGGCCGCGCTCTACTATCGCTACGGCAATTGGAAGAAGGGTGCGCTGCTCCGTCCGCGCGAGGCGGAGGAGCGGGCGCTCGCCGGCAGCGATCCCGCGGGACGCTTGCAGCCCAGCGGCTGATGGCGCAGTAGACGGCGCATGAGTCAGTATCCTGCGCTCCGCCTCCGCCGCACCCGCGCCGCCGCCTGGAGCCGGCGGATGTTCGCGGAGAACGCGCTCACGCCCGCCGACCTGATCTGGCCGCTGTTCCTGACCGAAGGCGCCGACGAGGAACCGATTGCGTCGCTGCCCGGCGTGTCGCGTTGGTCGCTGGGCCGGGTGGTGGATCGCGCCCGCGAGGCGCAAGCCCTCGGCATCCCGTGCCTCGCCTTGTTCCCCAACACCCCGCGCGAGCTGCGCACCGAGGACGGACGCGAGGCGTTCAATCCCGATAACCTGATGTGCCGCGCGATCCGCGCGATCAAGGATGCGGTGCCCGATATCGGCGTCCTCACCGATGTCGCGCTCGATCCCTATACCAGCCATGGCCATGACGGTCTGGTCGACGAGGCCGGCTATGTGCTCAATGACGTCACCGCCGAGGTGCTGACACGGCAGGCGCTGGTCCAGGCGCAGGCGGGCGCCGATATCGTCGCGCCCAGCGACATGATGGACGGCCGCGTCGGCATGATCCGCTCGGCGCTCGAGGCGGACGGGCACGTCAACGTCCAGATCATGGCCTATGCCGCCAAATACGCTTCGGGCTTCTACGGTCCGTTCCGCGACGCGGTCGGCTCGCGCGGGCTGCTCAAGGGCGACAAGAAGACCTATCAGATGGACCCGGCGAATGCCGAGGAAGCGCTGCGCGAGGTCGCACTCGACCTTGCCGAGGGCGCGGACAGCGTAATGGTCAAGCCGGGCCTGCCCTATCTCGACATCATACTCCGTGTGAAGAATGCCTTCGAAGTGCCGGTGTTCGCTTACCAGGTCTCCGGCGAGTATGCGATGATCGAGGCCGCGGCGGCTGCCGGCGCGGGGGATCGCGACGCGCTCGTCATGGAGACGCTGATGGCGTTCAAGCGCGCCGGCTGCTCGGGGGTGCTCACCTATCACGCGCCGCACGCCGCGCGGCTGATGGGCGCGTGATCGAGACCGCGCGGCTTCTGCTGCGGCCGTGGCGGGAAGCGGACAAGCCCGCCTTCCATGCGCTCGTCAATACGCCGGCGATGATGGAGCATTTCGGCGGCCCGGTGGAGCAGGCGAAGCACGACGCGATCCTCGACAAGCAGATGGCGCAACAGGCGCTGCACGGCCATTGCATGTGGGCGGTCGAGCTGCGCGAGACCGGCGCGCTCGCCGGCGTATGCGGCGTGCGGATCGGCGGGCATCCCGGCACCCCGGTTCCCGAGGAGCTCGAGATCGGATGGCGCATCGGCGAGGCATATTGGGGACGGGGCATCGCCCGCGAGGCCGCGGAGGCGAGCCTGGCCTGGGGCTGGGCCAACACCGATCGCCCGCGAATCGCGGCCTGGACGGTGATCGGCAACACGCGCTCCTGGGGTCTGATGGAGCGCCTCGGGATGCGCCGCCGCGCGGATCTCGACTTCCATCATCCCGACTATGTGGCGGGCGACCCGTCCGGTGCGATGATCGTCTACGCGATCGACCGGCCGGCGGCGTGATCGAGACCGAGCGCCTGATCCTCCGGCCATGGCGCCTGGCGGACCGCGACGCGCTCGAGGCGCTGGTCAACACGCCGGCGATGACGGCGCATCTGGGCGGGGTCCGCCCGCCCGCGGAGATCGATGCCATGCTCGATCGGCGGATGCGCGATCAGGCGCGGCACGGCCATTGCTACTGGGCCGCGGAACTGCACACGGATGGGACGCTGATCGGCAGCTGCGGCATCCGCATGGCCGACGACTATCCCGGCACGCCGGTCCAGGGGATGCCCGAGATCGGCTGGCGCATCGGCGAAGCATATTGGGGACGGGGCATTGCGCGCGAGGCGGCCGAGGCAAGCATCGCGTGGGGCTGGGCGAACCTCGCGGTTGATGCGATCGGCGCATGGACCACCGCGCCCAACAGTGCCTCCTGGGGCCTGATGGTCCGGCTAGGGATGGCGCGCCGGGCCGATCTCGATTTCCACCATTCACGCTATGCCGCTAACGATCCCGTCGGTGCGATGATCGTTTACCTGCTGGAGCGCCCGCGATGATCGAGACCGAACGCCTGACCCTGCGCCGCTGGAAAGACAGCGACCGCCCGGCCTTTCACGCGATGTGCGGCGATCCGCGCGTCATGGAATTCCTCGGCCCCGAGCTGACGCGCGCGGAGGTCGATGCCGCGATCGACCGGCAGAATGGCTTTCTCGACGCGAACGGTTATTGCTTCTGGGCGGCCGAGCGCCGCGAGGACGGCGCGTTCATCGGCTTTTGCGGTCTCAAGCCGGGCGCGGAGGGCACCCCGATCGAAGACCAGGTCGAGATCGGCTGGCGCCTTGCGCAGGAGTTCTGGGGCAAGGGTTATGCCCGCGAGGCCGCGCAGGCGAGCCTCGACTGGGGCTGGGCCCATCTCGACGTGCCGGAGATCGCCGCGATCACTACGATCGACAATGTGCGCAGCTGGGGCCTGATGGAACGGCTCGGCATGGCTCGCGCTCCCCAGGACGACTTCGATCATCCCAAGGCGATCGAGCGGCTGCGCGCCCACATCACCTATCGTATTGGGCGCCCTCGGGGTTAATCCTGGGGCAATCATCCACGACTAGGCCCTTTCCGGGTAAAGAGGATGCGCATGGATGACGAGCTGAACAGCGACGCGACGTCCGCAACCCGGCGCCACTGGCTGTTCGTCGCCGCGATCCTCGCCGGATCCTTCCTGCTGTTCCTCGTCCAGCCGATGGTCGCGCGGATGGCGCTGCCGCGGTTGGGCGGCGCGCCGGCGGTGTGGAACTCCGCGATGCTGATTTACCAGGCGCTGCTGCTCGGCGGCTATGCCTATGCGCATTGGCTGGGGCGCGTGCCGCCGCGGATGCAGGCGGCTATCCATCTGGCGGTTCTGCTGGTCGCGGCGATCTGGCTGCCGATCGGACTGATGCAGATGGAACTTCCCGCCAATGCCGAGCCGGCATTCTGGGTGCCGTGGCTGTTCGGCGCCTCGATCGGGCCCCTGTTCTTCGCCATTTCGGCGCAGGCGCCGCTGCTCCAGCGCTGGTACAGCGTCTCGACCGGCGGCCGCGATCCCTATGCGCTCTACGCCGCGTCCAATATCGGCAGCTTCGGCGGCTTGCTCGCCTATCCGCTGCTCGTCGAGCCCTGGCTGGCGCTCAAAGGACAGAGCTGGCTGTGGACCGGCGGCTATGTGCTGGTCGTGCTGCTCGTCGCCGGCTGCGCGGCGATGCTACCGCGCAAGCCCGCCGATACCCCGCACATCCGCCACGAAAGCGCGGCGCCGGGCTGGGGCAGGGTGATCCATTGGGTCATCCTGGCATTCGTCCCTTCGGGGCTGATGCTGGCGACGACCACCTTCCTCACCACCGATATCGTCGCGGTGCCGATGCTGTGGGTGCTGCCGCTCGGGCTGTATCTGCTCAGCTTCTCGCTCGCCTTCCGGGAGAGCCAGACGATCCCCGATCTGCTCGCGAAGTTCGCTCCGGTGACGATCCTGCTGTTCGGGGCGACGCTGATCGCGGGGCATCAGAAGCTCGCCTATATGAACGCGCTGATCGGGCTGCTGCTGCTGTTCATGGTCGCGGTGGCGCTCCATGCCCGCATGTACCAGCTGCGGCCGGCGCCCGATCGCCTGACTGGATTCTACCTCGCAATGTCGGTGGGGGGCGTGCTCGGCGGCGTCTTCTC
Source organism: Sphingomonas sp. (assembly GCA_040508955.1). Classification (GTDB taxonomy): domain Bacteria; phylum Pseudomonadota; class Alphaproteobacteria; order Sphingomonadales; family Sphingomonadaceae; genus Sphingomonas. The sequence goes on from JBEVLV010000178.1 coordinate 8,535, forward strand.
GGCACTGCTCGCGCCGATCCTGTTCGACTGGACCTACGAATATCCGCTGCTGATCCTGGCTGCAGGCGCCCTGGTGCCGCAGGCTTTCCTGATGCCGGCGTTTGCAAGGATGTGGAGTGGTACGGGGCAGGTGCTGCGCATCAAGATCCTCGCGACCGCGCTGCTCGTCGCGGTGCTGGTGCTCATCGGCATCGCCAATCCAGGCGATGCGCTGGGCGAGATGCACGTCCAGCTCCTGTTCCTGTGTGTCGTCACGGTCGGGCTGGTCGCGACCGGGAAGCGTGTGCCCTATATGATCGCGCTGGCCGGCGGACTGTTCCTGTTCGGCGGCTATACCGCGATCCAGCTGACGCTCGGGGGGGATCGCACGCGCAGCTATTTCGGCGTCTATACGATGACCGACGGGGCTACCGAGCGCCGTCTGGCGCACGGCACCACCCTCCACGGTATCCAGTTGAAGGGCGCGCGCTCGCGCCTGCCGACCACTTACTATGTCGCCAATTCAGGGGTGGGCCGGGCGATGCGCGCGGCGCCGGAATTCTATGGCCCCGCCGCGCGAATCGGCGTGGTCGGCCTGGGGACGGGCACGCTCGCCTGCTACGCCCAGCCGGGCCAAGCATGGCGCTTCTTCGAGATCGACCCTGCGGTGGTCAACATTTCGCGCGATTCGGGCAGGTTCACCTTCCTGCACCAATGTGCCCCGCAGGCCGAGATCGCGCTGGGCGATGCCCGTCTGCGCCTGGCCGAGATGCAGCCTGCCAGCTTCGATCTGCTCGCGCTCGATGCCTTTTCGTCGGATGCGGTGCCGATGCACCTGATGACCGCACAGGCATTTGCCACCTATGCCCGCGTACTGGCGACCAACGGGCTCCTGCTGGTGCATATCTCGAACCGGTTCTTGGCGCTCGGCCCGGTCGTCTCGGCGGCGGCGCGCAGCGGTGGCTGGCACGCGGCCCGCCTGGTCTATCATCCGACCGCGCTGGAGGAGCGCGATGAGGGCAGCACGTCCGACTGGATCGCGCTGAGCCGCGACAAGGCGACGCTCGATCGCCTCGTCGCACGCGGCGGCGGCTGGGTGCCGCTCGCCGATTATCCCGGATTTACCGGCTGGACCGACGATTACGCGTCGGTGCTCGCGGTGATGCGTGCGTTGCACCCGTCGCTGGAACGCGACTAGCCGCTCGCAAGCGAGGCTTCCAGCGCCTTGGCGCGGCTGTTTTGCGACGCCTGCATCGCCTCGGCGGCTGCGATCGCCGAATCGAGGGCGGGATAGGCCGGCTGGCCTGCCTGTCCGCGTTCGCTGGCGAGGGTCTCCAGGTCGAAAATCGCCGTCTCCAATGGAGCGCGGAACCCGTCGAGCACGCTCAGTGCGGTCTGGGCGTCGAGCCAGCGCTCCGATCCCTCGGGCACGCCGCGCGCGACCGCGACCTTGGCTTCCGCCTCGCGCAGCGCGGTGGTGAAGCGCGTATTGTCGGCCTCCAGCGCCGTAGTGATCTCGGCGATTCGCGCGTCGAGCGCGGGATCTGGTGCCGCCACCGGCACCGTCCGCTCGGGCTCGGCAAACCCCTTCTGCTCCACCGGACGCGGCAGCAACGAGGGATAATGGCTCGTGGCCTGGGTGCAGCCCGCGAGGAATATCACGGGCACGATGAGGAGGCTGCGCATGGCCGACGCTGTATGCGTGTGGAAAAGGTGGCGCAACGGGCTTGCGCTCCCCGAAAAGCGCTTCTATGAGCCCACCTCCACTGCGCGCCCGTAGCTCAGCTGGATAGAGCATCAGACTACGAATCTGAGGGTCGGACGTTCGAATCGTTCCGGGCGCGCCATTAAAACCCCTGCTAGGCCAAGTGCTTAGCAGGGGTTTTATGTTTTTGGGGCTCCGTGCGAGTCTTCCTTTGCCGGCCAGTAGCAATGATTCATGCGGCTCCGCTTCCGGAGCGCGCCGGGTGCCGCTAGAGCGGCGGCATGCAACACGACGCCAATCTCACTGCCGAACGGCAGACCTTCGTCACCCATCTCGAATGCTCGATGACCGGCGAGCGCTACGAGGCGGACCAGCTCCACGGCCTGTCGCGCGTCGGGCGGCCGCTACTGGTGCGCTACGACCTGGAGGGCGTGAAGGCCGCGCTCACCAAGGACGAACTGGCGCAGCGCCCGGCCGACCTGTGGCGCTATCGCGAGTTGCTGCCGGTGCGCCGTGCCGCAAATGTCGTCAGCCTGGGCGAGAACGCCACGCCGATCATCTCGCTCGACAAGATCGGACGCGCCAAGGGCGCCGCCAATCTCTGGGTCAAGGACGAGGGGCGGCTGCCCACGGGCTCGTTCAAGGCGCGCGGGCTGGTGATGGCGATCAGCATGGCCAAGGAACTGGGCGTCACCACGATCGCGATGCCGACCAATGGCAATGCTGGCGCCGCGGCGGCTGCCTATGCAACGCGGGTGGGTATCGAATCGGTGATCTTCTGCCCGGCCGACACACCCGAGATCAACGTCCGCGAGATCGCCGCGCAGGGCGCGCGCGTCTACCGCGTCAACGGCCTGATCGACGATTGCGGCAAGCTGGTGGGGCAGGGCGCCAAGGAACGCGGCTGGTTCGACCTGTCGACGCTCAAGGAGCCCTATCGAATCGAGGGCAAGAAGACGATGGGCCTCGAGCTTGCCGAGCAGCTCGGCTGGCAGCTGCCCGACGTGATCTTCTATCCCACCGGCGGCGGCACCGGCCTGATCGGCATGTGGAAGGCCTTTGCCGAGATGGAGGCTCTGGGCTGGATCGGCTCGAAGCGCCCGAAGATGATCGCGGTCCAGGCCGAGGGCTGCGCCCCGATGGTGCGCGCGTTCGAGGCGGGTGAGCGCCACGCCACGCGCTGGGAGGACGCCCATACCGTCGCGGCGGGCATCCGCGTGCCCCAGGCGGTTGGCGATTTCCTGATCCTCGATGCGGTGCGCGAGAGCGGCGGTATCGCGATGGCGGTGAGCGACGCGGCGATCGTCCAGGCGGTGGACGATGCGGCGCGTCAGGACGGCCTGCTGCTCTGCCCCGAAGGCGGCGCGACCTTGGCGGCCTGGCGCGACGCGATCGATCGCGGCATCGTCTCGCCAGACGAGAGCGCGGTGCTGTTCAACTGCGCGACCGGGCTCAAATACCCGATGGCCGACCAGTCGCGCACCCTCGACAAGGACGGGCCGATCGACTGGGCCAGCCTGTAAACCCCATCGTCGCCGTTGGGGCGGGTCTGTAACCTCAACCGTAACCCCGGTCGAAGTGCCGGGGTTACGAATGGTGGGATAAGCGCTTACTTCCCCAGCGCCCCGATCAGGACCTTCATGTTCTCGATATAGGTGCCGGTCGAGATCCCGATCACCGGATGATCGGTGTCGAAGGGCGAGGTGTCGCTCGGGTCCCCGACGCGCGTCTGGCTGAAGTCGCCCGCGGGCGGCGTGGCGGGGCCGTCGCCGATATAGGGGTTGCTCGTTGCCTTGAGCTCGGTCGGCCACCAGCCCTGGGCGTTGAGCGTCTTCACCAGCGTCGCGGTGTCACGCTTGCCCTCCTGGGTGTTGAGGTCCGAGGTCGCGATCTCCTCGACCAGGAAATAGCGCGGCAGCGGGTGCGCCGGGCCGGGCCGCAGCGGCGAATCCTTGGTGATCTCCGCGGGGTCGGATGCCTTCAGCGCCTCATATTCCTTGCGCAGCGCGGACAGGTTGATCGCCCGGGTCGAGCCATAGTGGATGACCGTGTTCCCGGGATCATAATCGACATAATATGCGCCGTTGACGACGTTCGAGCCACGGCGATGGACGTAGAGCGGCCGGTTGGTGCCGATCTCGATGAAGGTGGGGAATGCCTTGCCGTTCTTCACCTTGTCCGCCGGCAGCTTGACGCTTTCCAGCCAGTCGAGCGCCTCGGGAATGCGGGCCAGGAACTTCCTGTCGCCGGTCAGCCGGTAGAAGCGCATCAGCTGCTTGAGATTGGTCGCCGTGGCGTGCGTCACCAGCGCGGTGGGTTCATAGGTCCGCGCGCCGATCGGCTTCAGGTCGAGGGTGTATTGCAGCCCCCAGCCGGCCTGGGGCGCGGCCTGTTGCGTCACCAGGAACACGTTCATTGCGCGGATGATCGCGTCGTAGACCTTCTGATCGCCGCCCAGCGCCTGGTAGCAATAGAGCAGGAACTGGATGTTCTCGCCCGCGACATCGTCGTTGAAGGTGATGAAGCTGCTATAGTCGGGCTTGCCGTGATGGCTGAACTCGCTCTTCAGCGGAAAGCGCTGCGGCCAGCCGCCGATCGGATACTGGCTCTCCAGCACGAAGTTCAGCGCCTTCTTGAGCGCCGGCAGGTAGCGGGGATCGTGCTTCTCGACATAGAGGCGCAGCAGGAACTGCATGCTTTCCGACGTGCCGGCATCGTCGAAGGTCGCATTGCCCCAATAATGCTGGAATTCCTCGAGCCGCCACGCGTTCCTGCCGATCGTGTCGTACCAGCGCCGGGTCGATGCCTCGCCGCCGAAATCGCCGAAATAATGCCAGCCGCCATTGTCCTGCTGGATCGCGATCAGCGCGTTCGCGGCCTTCTCGGCAGCGTCGAGATAATAGGCGTCGCCGGTCGCGTGATAGGCGTCGAGGAAGAGGTGCCCCATCGTCGCCGTGCCCGGCGGCTGGACCCAGATCATCGTCGGATAGGCTTCCATCTCGCCCCAGCGGCGCGACATGTCGGGAAGGTACGACCAGACATAGCCGCCATTGTAAGCGACCTTTTCGACCATGAACCGGGTCGCGCGCTTCATCGTGTCGAGCATCTTGGCGCGGCTGGGTGCCGGGGCGGGCTTGGTCGCGGGGGA
>JBEVLV010000179.1:0-16959 GCA_040508955.1 Sphingomonas sp.
CACCGCGGGGTCGCCGGCGCCGTCCACGGCTGGCGGACGGCTGGCCGTCTCCAGCGTGGCGAGGCGCGCGTCGGTGGCGCGCTTATAGGCGTTGAACGCGTCCTCGAGCTGGCGCAGGCGATACTGGTCCTGCTCAACCTGCCCGGTCATCGACTGGATCTGCCCTTCCAGCGCGGCGACGCGCTGGGTGAGGTCGACCAGCGGCGTGCCGACCGGCGATCCAGGCACCACCGTGTTGGTCTCGGGCGTGATCTGCGGCTCGACCGTCTGGCCCGCGCCGCCGGGAAACACCTTGCGCTGGACGGCGCGCATCTCACGCTCCAGCCGGTCGACGCGGCCGTCGACGGTCAGGGTGGTCGTCTGCGCGGCGGCGGTGCCGCTCACGCCCGTCGCGGCGAGGAGCACTGCCGCAGCCATCACGATACGCATAGTCAAATCCCCGGGTGGCGCAGTTTCAGCCGGTAAAGGAACAGGTGCCGGTATAGCCGGCGTTCGGTGAAAGCCTCAAGGCGTCGCGGTCGCATTGGGCGGCGGCGCGTCCGAGGTCGCATAATCGATGCTGTCCGCCGCGCGCGGCCCGAGGCGGCGCTGCGACGACCCGGTCGGCGCGGGTACGGGTGCGCTCGCCGTCGTGGCGGCGGGCGTCGGCGTCGCGCCTGGCTGGCCGCGTGCCCGGAGCGCCGCGGCGCTGACATCGACATTGACCGTCTCGTCGCCGGTGCCGAGCGGCGGCACCTGCGATCCGTTGATCGTCACCTGGATCTTGTCGGGCCGCCCGGTGCGCGCGCGCGGATGCTGCACGTCGATCGGCACCTCATAGCGCTCGCCCGGCGCCATCTCCTTCTCGAACAGCCGCTTGCCGGCATCGTCGGTAACGCGCAGCCACACCGTGTCGAGCGCGACCAGCGTGACATGCTCCTCGCCTGCGGGGACCGGCGCAGGTGCGGCGGCATTGTCGACGGGCGTCGTGGCCGCAGTCGCATTATCCTGGACCTGCACCACCCCGTCCGAGGCCGGCGCACCGGCACGGAACAGACTGGTGCCGTACCATAGCCCGACCCCGATCAGCACCAGCACCGCGACGATCACCCCGCCCCAGGCCAGACCGCGCGACGGCACCCGGTTGGGATCGTCGAGCGGATATTCCTGTGGGGCGGGCGGGCGCTCGTAATTGCCGAGCTCCCCGCGCACGTCGCGCGCGATGGCGACCTCGTCCACGCCGACCGCGCGGGCATAGGCCTTGGCGAACCCCATCGCATAGGTGACCGAGGGCAGGCCGACATAATCCCCCTTCTCGATCGCCTCGAGATGGCGCTGCGGGATGCGGGTGCGGTTGGCGATCTCTGCGAGATCGAGCCCCTGCGCCTCGCGCGCGCTGCGCAGTCTCTCGCCTACCTTGGCGGGAAACAATGTCGGGTCTTCGGCGGACTCGCCTTCCATGCATGACCTCCGGCGAGCTGATTTGTTTGAGTGCCGCTCGCCTCTCGACGGGCGGTGTCCTCCAGCGCGCAGCGAGTGTCAACGCTGCCTGACGCTCAATCCGACGATGGATCAGGCCAGTTCGACGTTATGTTCGCGCGCCCAGGCCTCCAGCGCGGCGCGGAGCGACTGCCGCGGATCGGCCAGCTGTTCCTCGACCAGCGCCATCAGGCTGGCGCGATCGAGCGAGCGGACCATCGCCTTGATCGGCCCGACCGCCGCCGGGGTGATCGAGAGCCGGTCGATGCCGAGCCCGATCAGCGCCATCGCCTCCAGCGGCCGCCCGCCCATCTCGCCGCATACCGCCACCGGCACGTTCGCCGCCCGCGCCTGGCCCGATACGCGCTTGAGGAAGCGCAGGATGGAGGGGCTCAGCCAATCGTAGCGCAGCGCCAGCTTGGGATGCGCGCGATCGGCGGCGAACAGGAACTGCGTGAGGTCGTTGGTGCCGATCGACAGGAAATCGATCTTGGGCAGCAGCAGGTCGAGCACCTCGGCCAGCGCCGGCACCTCGAGCATCGCGCCGTAGCGGATCTCGGCCGGCATCTTCTTGCCGCGCGCCGCGAGCCAGGCGCGCTGGGTCTCGAAAATGGCGCGCGCCTCGTCGAACTCCCAGGGTTCGGAGACCATCGGGAACATGATGTTGAGCGTGCGGCCGGCGCCGGCCTCGATCAGCGCGCGCGCCTGCGCCTTCATCAGTCCCTGGCGTTCGAGCGCGAGGCGGAGTGCCCGCCAGCCCATTGCCGGGTTCTCCTCCTCGCCCGCCTCGTCATGGTCGAGATAGGGCAAGGCCTTGTCGCCGCCGATATCGACGGTCCGGAAGGTGACCGCCTTGTCGCCCACCCCTTCGAGCACGTCCTTGTAGAGCCGCCGCTGCGCCTCGCGCTGCGGCAAGGTCGCGGAGACCAGGAACTGGAACTCGGTGCGGAACAGGCCGATCCCGTCGGCCCCGGTCAGGTCGACCGCGGCGATATCGTCGCGCAGGCCCGCATTGACCATCACCGTGACGCGGTGGCCGTCCTGCGTCACCGGCACCTCGTTGCGCAATTGCGCGAAGGCGGCGCGGCGCTTCTGGCTGAGCGCGAGCTTGGCCTCGAACGCCTCCTGCATCGCGCCGCTCGGGCGGACGAACAGGCTCTCCTCGCTGGTGTCGAGCAGCAGCATGTCGCCCTCGGCGATCAGCCGCCGCACGTCGCGGACGCGGCCCAGGACCGGTACGCCCATCGCCCGCGCGACGATCGTCACGTGCGCGGTGAGCGAGCCTTCCTCCAGCACCACGCCTTTCAGCCGGCGCCGGTCATATTCGAGCAGTTCGGCGGGCCCCAGGTTGCGCGCGATCAGGATCGAATCCTGCCGCAACCCCATCTGCGCCGCGGTGCCGAGCTGGCCCGAGACGATGCGCAGCAGCCGGTTGGAGAGATCCTCCAGGTCGTGCATCCGGTCGCGCAGCAGCGGATCGTCGATCTCGCGCATCCGCTGGCGGGTGCGCTGCTGGACGCGCTCGATCGCCGCCTCGGCGGTCAAGCCGGAATCGATCGCCTCGTTGATCCGCCGGCTCCAGCCCTCGTCATAGGCGAACATCTTGTAGGTCGCGAGCACCTCATCATGCTCGCCGCCGCCGCCGAACTCGGCCTGGCTGGCCATGCGCTCGATCTGCTCGCGCATCTTGTCGAACGCGGCATAGACGCGGTGGCGCTCGGCCTCGGTATCCTCGGCGACGGTATGCTCGATCGTGATGCGCGGCTGGTGGAACACCGCGGCGCCCGCGGCCATCCCGTCGACCAGCTTGAAGCCGCGCGCATGGCTGGCCGCGGTCGACTGGAGCCGGGTCGTGCCGCCGCCCGCGGTATCGACCAGATCGGCATTGGCGATCAGCTCGGACAGCACCATCGCCACGGTCTGCAACGCCTCGATCTCGACATCGGCATAGCGGCGCGGCTCGGCATGCTGGACCGCGAGCACGCCCACCGCCCGCTCGCGCCGGATGATCGGGACGCCGGCGAAGCTGTGATAGGCCTCCTCGCCCGTCTCCGGGCGATAGGCGAAGGCCGGGTGCATCTCGGCCTCGTCGAGGTTGAGCGTCTCGACATGCTGGGCGATCGTGCCGACCAGCCCCTCGCCCATCGCCAGCTTGGTGACATGGACGGCCTCCTGCGCCAGCCCGCGGGTGGCGAACAGCTCGAGCACCCCCTCGCGCAGCAGGTAGATCGAGCAGACCTCGCTATCCAGCACCTCGCCGATCGTGTTGACGACCGAATTGAGCTTGGATTGGGCGGGCAGGCGCTTCGCCATCACGTCATGGAGACGCGTAAGGATCTCGCGGGCGGAAGCGGCTGCGGTCAGGGCCATGCATCGGGCGCTAACACACTGTGTCAGCGCGCGCCATCGCCTGCGATTCAGCGGCGCGGACGATCCGGAATCGTCGCCAGCGCCAGCGCCGGGCTCGCGCCGCCGCCGCGCCACGCGGCATAGGCGGTGCGATAGGTGTCATAGTCGCGATAGAAATCGGTGAACGGCGCCTCGAGCCGGGGCAGCGCCGTCGCGGCGAAGCGGGCAAAGTCCTGCGGCGCCACCGCCTGCGCCTCGGTCAGCACGCCTTGGGCCGCCGCGCAGAAGCCTTGCTGTGCGGGCGGCTGGGCGAAGAAATTGTAGAGCCGGGTCATGGCGCGATCATGCGCCGATTCCCATTCGCCGCCGAACCGCGCACGATAGCCGGCCTTCACGCCCGCATCGGCGGCCGCGAGCACACGGCCGTGGCGCGCGATCATGCGGTTATAGGCGGCGACGGTCGCGCGCTCCCGGGCATCGCGGCAGCCGAGCGCGGCGACGTTCAACGCGGCGCGGACATGCCAGCTGGTCTCGTCAACGCTCAGTCCCTGATTGAGCGTCGCATAGCGCCCGTCGCGACCGAGCGGCGGGATCGCCTGATTGGGCAAAGCGCCAGCCGGCGGCCGCGGCGGCTGGCTCCAATCCTGCGCCGATGCCGGCGCCGATGCGCCTAGAAATGCCACCAAAGCGGCGAGCGAAATGCCGACTCGAGCCATGAACCACCCCATTTCCGGCGCGGATACATCCCGCGCCTCTCTCCGATTCCATTATAGAGAGATGAGGTATCTCAGTGGCTTAGCTCCGGGATTCCCCGGAGCTTCGCATACCTTGCATCACACAATACTATGCGATATACAGTGTATGACACACACGATGCGAGACATAGGCCATGCCTGTCGAAGACGATCTGTTCGAAAAGCTGCGCGTCGAGCTGCGCCGGGGCTCGCTGGTACTGGCGGTGCTCGGGGCGCTGCGCGAGGAACGCTATGGCTACACGCTGCGCGCCAGCCTGGAACAGGCCGGGCTGCCGATCGAGGAGGGCGCGCTCTATCCGCTGCTCCGCCGGCTGGAGACGCAGGGCCTGCTCACCAGCGAATGGCGCGAGGAGGATCGCCGCAACAAGCGCTTCTACCGGCTGAGCCCGGTGGGGCTCGCGGTACTCGGCCAGCTGCTCGCCGAATGGAACGCGATCTCCGAATCGATCCTCCGCCTCACGCAAGGAGACAAGTGATGGACCTCATCGAACGCTATCTCGGCGCGGTGCGCTGGAACCTGCCCGCGGACAAGGCGGACGACATCATCGAGGAGCTGGCCGACGTGCTCGCCAGCCGGATCGAGGATCGCGAGGAGGCGCTGGGCCGCCCGCTCGGCCGCGAGGAACTGAGCGCCCTGCTCCGCGAATTCGGCCATCCGCTCGCCGTCGCCGGCCGCTATCACGGCCAGCGGTCGCTGATCGGGCCGGAGGTCTTCCCCTTCTACTGGTTCGTCCTGCGCGTCTGGCTCGCGGTGGTGGTGGTGATCGAGGCGGTCCAGTTCGGCGGCCGCATCGTCCTGGGATCCGCGCCGGTCGGCCAGGCGATCGTGCAGGGCTTTGGCGGCACCTTCCATTCGCTGCTGTTCAATGCCGCACTCGTGACGCTGGCCTTCGCGGTGGTCGAGCGGACCGGATTGCTCGCCGCCTATCTCGAGCGCTGGAAGCCCGAGGAGCTGCCCGATCTCTCCTCGCTCCGCTTCCAGAACCCGAAGCGCGCGCGCCGCAGGCTCTGGGAACCGATGTTCGAGATCGTGTTCGGGATCGGCTTCCTGCTCTGGTGGAGCGGCGCGATCGCCGTGCCGCTGATCCCGCACGATGCCAATGTGGCGATCCACGCCGGGCCGGTCTGGGCGACGCTCTACTGGCCGGTTGTCGCCCTTGTCGGCCTGCGCATCCTCCAGGGCCTGGTCGGACTGCTGCGTCCGCGCTGGAAGCCGCTCCGCGCCGCGCTGATCCTCGGCTGCACCGCCGGCACCGTCGCCATCGCCGCGGTCCTCCACCAGGCGGCGCGCATCGTCACCGTCAGCCCGATCTCGCTCGACGCGGCACGGACCGCGAAGGTCCAGGACAGCCTCGATCAATCGCTCGCCATCGTCGTGCCCGTGATCGCGGCGGTCACCGTCTGGCAATGCGCCGTCGAGCTGTGGAAGCTCTATCGCGAACGGTGACGCGTCGGCTCAGGCCGCGCGCTTCTCCAGCGCGTGCGCGGCCTCGGCCATCAGCGCGGCGATGATCTCGGCGACCGGCTCTTCCTTCGAGACCATGCCGACCGACTGGCCCGCCATCAGCGAGCCGTTCTCGACATCGCCGTCGATCACCGCGCGGCGCAGCGCGCCGGCCCAGTAATGCTCGATCTGGAGCTGGGCCTCCATCATCTCGACCTTGCCCTCGTCCAGCAGCTGCGCGACCTCGCGCTGCTTGGCGGTGAACAATTCGGTCGAGCTGTTCTTGAGCGCGCGCACCGGAATGACGGGGAGCCGCGGATCGATCTGGACGCTGGCGATCGCGTCGCGCGCCGAGGCGCGAAGGAACGCCTTCTTGAAATTGGCGTGCGCGATGCTCTCGGTCGCGCAGACGAAGCGGGTGCCGAGCTGGACGCCGGCCGCACCCATGTCGAGATAGCCGGCGATCGCCTCGCCCCGGCCGATGCCGCCGGCGACGAATACCGGCACCTGCTCCGAGACCTCGGGCAGGATCTCCTGCGCCAGCACGCTGGTCGAGACCGGGCCGATATGGCCGCCGGCTTCCATCCCCTCGACCACCAGCGCGTCGACGCCCGATCGGATCAGCTTCTTGGCCAGGCTCAGCGCCGGCGCGAAGCAGATCAGCTTGGCGCCGTTCGCCTTGATCGCGTCGAGCGATCCCGCGGGCGGCAGCCCGCCGGCGAGCACGACATGGGTGACGCCATGCCGTCCGCACACCGCGATCAGCTCCATCAGCTGCGGGTGCATCGTGATCAGGTTCACGCCGAACGGCTTGTCGGTCAGCGCCTTGGTGCCGGCAATTTCCTTGTCGAGCAGCTCGGGGCTCATCGCGCCGCACGCGATCAGGCCGAAGCCGCCCGCATTCGACATCGCCGCCACCAGGTGCCGCTCGCTCACCCACGACATCGCGCCGCACAGGATCGCGACCTGCGATCCCAGAAATTCGCACCCGCGCGCCATGCGCCGCTGAAGGCGCTCGGCGCCGATCGTGGAAACCATGTTCATGTTGGGGGCCTAGCCGTGCCCGGGGGCATGGGGCAAGCCCCGCGGCCTGCCCCGTCCCCAGCTTATCGCCGGCGCTCCCGCACCACGAGCCACAACCCCGAGACGAGGAAGTAGAAGGCGCCGAACGCCGCATAGGGCGCGATGTCGAGGATCGTCGGCATCGCCGCGCCGCTCGCCTGCTTGAGGAAGAAGCCGCCGGCGAGCGCCGATTGCGCGCCGCTCAGCACCATCGCCCATTGCGCACCATGGCGCTTCCAGCGGCGAACCCCGGTGAGCAGCTGGAACAGGCCGGCAAGTCCCGCCCAGACGCCGAACAGCGCCAGCACCGCGTGCATGCCCTGGCCGAGCGCGACCAGCACCGCGATGCCGAGCAGGCCGCTCACCACGACGTTGAGCGCCTGGGTGGGATTGGCGCGCGCACCGCCGTTGCGGCGTACGTCCGCGGCATTGGCCAGCGCGTCCCAGGCGGGATAGGCGACCAGCAGCGTCGCGGCGGCAACCGGCACGGTCGCACCCAGCGTCGCCGCGGCGGCCACCCACAGCGCCGAAACCCCGGCGCGGACCAGATAATAGCGCTTCAGCCACGGGTCCGCGCCAGGCTGCGCGGACCCTTCCATCGTATCGGCGTTCATCGGATCACCCTTTGCAATGCAGGTTCAGGCGCGGGCGAGATCGACGCTCGCGCCGTTGCGGGTCAGCTCCGAATAGGGGCAGACGATGTGCGCGGCGGCGATCAGCGCATCGGCCGTTTCGTCGTCTACTGCGGGGATCGAGACCCGCAGCGCGATCGACAGCCCGAAGCCGGCGCCGTCGTCGCGCATGCCGATGCCGACCTGCGCCGTGACCAAAGGCTCGCCGATCGCGATCTTCTTCTGCCCGGCGACGAACTTCAGCGCACCGAGGAAGCAAGCCGAATAGCCCGCCGCGAACAGCTGCTCGGGATTGGTGCCCTCGCCGCCGGCGCCGCCCAGTTCCTTGGGCGTATCGAGTGTGACCGACAGATGCCCGTCGCTCGAGCGCGCGGTTCCGGTGCGGCCGCCGGTTGCAGTGGCTTCGGCCTGATACAGGGTCTTCATGGCGGATCTCCTTAGATGCATGATGCGATAATCGTTATCGCGATAATTGATCATCTATTGGGTCGCCCGGGGCTTGTCCAGCATTAATTTATCGCGATATGTGTTTTTGCGAAAAACGAAGGAATGCCCGGTGCCGCACGATCCGCTCAAGCTCGACCAGCTTCTGTGCTTCTCGCTCTACAGCGCGAGCATGGCGGTCAACCGAACCTACAAGCCGCTGCTCGACGAGCTCGGCATCACCTATCCGCAATATCTGGTGCTCAACGTACTGTGGGAATCGGACGGCGAGACGATCGGCGCGATCGCCGAGCGGCTGGCGCTCGAATCGAGCACGATCACGCCCTTGGTGAAGCGGCTCGAGGCCGCCGGCCTGCTCACCCGCGAGCGCAACCCGCAGGACGAGCGCCAGGTGCTGGTCCGCCTGACCGACCAGGGCCGCGCGCTCCAGCAGCGCAGCGTGTGTCTGGGCGAGGCGCTGTTCGCCGCCGCGGGAATGCCCGTCGACCAGCTCGTCGCGCTCAACCGCCAGGTCCAGGCGTTCCGCGATGCGCTGGCGACATATAGCCCGAACTGATCGCCTTCCGGGGTTGCACACCGGCGCACGACTCTGCAGCATTCGATCATGCTTCCACTTTCCTTCGCCCTGCTCGCCCTTGCGATCGATAGCGGTCCGGCGGCGGCGAGGACGGTCGAGGAAGAGACCAGGTTCGGCTCGATCGAGCTGGTGGTGGAGACGCGCACCCGCGATCCGGGCGAACCGCCTATCATGCATGTCGCGACCGAGTGGACCAAGCTGCGCCTGCGCTGGCGCCCGAAGACCGGAGATATGCGGGTCGATTTGATCGACGATGGCGGCGGGCTACGGATCGAGGGCAGAGGGCATGATTGCCTGAGCGCCGCACAGGGGCAGCGTTATGGCAAACGCTTGGGCGAGGCGGCGCTCTGGAACGCGCTGCGCGCGCATCTCGACAGCTTGATGGCGGTGTGCCCGCGCATATCGCCGAGGCAGGCGCGCACCTATCGGCAGGCGTTCGCCATGTCGCGAGATGATTATGTTGCCGCGATCGAGGCCATGAAGAAGCGCGCGCTGACGCTGTTCCGCCGACCGCTCATGCGCTGCAAGGCCTGGACGCAAAGCTTCGCCGACCCGTTTTCGGGGAGATGCGCCGGCGAATGGTGAAGCGCCGGCTATCGGCCGGCGCCCAGACTCAGCCCGCGACTTCCTCGGCATCCAGCCCATAGGCGGTGTGGAGCACCCGCACCGCCAGCTCGGTCTCGTCCTCATGGATCAGCACCGAGACCTTGATCTCCGACGTGGTGATCGCCTGGACGTTGATGCCGCGATCACCCAGCGTCTTGAACATCGTCGCGGCGACGCCGGCATGGCTGCGCATGCCCACGCCGACCACCGAGATCTTCGAGACGCGGGTGTCATGGATGAGCTTGGCGAAGCCGATCGCTTCCTGCGCCTTGCCCAGCACGTCGAGTACGCGGGCGAGTTCGGCCTGGGGGGCGGTGAAGGTCACGTCGGTCGAACCCGTAGAATGCGCCACGTTCTGGACGATCATGTCGACATTGATGTTCGCCTCGGCCAGCGGCGTGAAGATCGAGGCGACCGCGCCGGGCCGGTCGGGCACCGCGGTGAGCGTGATCTTGGCCTCGTTCTTGTCGTGCGCGATGCCGGTGATGAGCTGGCGTTCCATGTCGTCGATCTCCTCTTCGCCCACGATCAGCGTGCCGGGTTCGCTCGCGCCGTCGGCATCGACGAACGAGGACAGCACCTGGATGCGGACGCCTTCCTTCATTGCAAGCCCCACCGAGCGCGTCTGGAGCACCTTGGCCCCGACGCTGGCGAGCTCGAGCATTTCCTCATAGGTCACGCGCTTCAGCTTGCGCGCGCGCGGGACGATGCGCGGATCGGTCGTGTAGACCCCGTCCACATCGGTATAGATGTCGCAGCGATCGGCCTTCATCGCCGCCGCCATCGCCACTGCAGACGTGTCCGAACCGCCGCGACCCAGGGTGGTGACGCGCTCGCCCGCCGCCACGCCCTGGAAGCCCGGGATCACCGCAACCTCGCGATTCGCCAGCGAGGCATTCAACGCCGCCGTATCGATATCGGCGATACGCGCCGAGGCATGGCCGTCCGAGGTGCGGATCGGCAGCTGCCAGCCCATCCAGCTGCGCGCCGGCACGCCGATCGCCTGGAGCGCGATCGCCAGCAGCCCGCTGGTGATCTGCTCGCCGGCCGAGACGACGACGTCATATTCCTTGGGATCGTAGAGCGACGAGGCCTCGCGGCAGAAGCCGACCAGCCGGTCGGTCTCGCCCGCCATCGCCGAGACGACCACCGCGATCTCGTTGCCCGCTTCCCATTCGCGTTTGATCCGAGCGGCGACGCTCCGGATGCGCTCGATCCCGGCCATCGAGGTGCCGCCGAACTTCATCACGATCCGTGCCATGCTGCTTGCCTGCAATCCTGCCCTTGGGGGAAACGGGGGTGCCTGATAGGAGGCGGCCATGGCGAACGCAACCAAAGCAACTATTGACCGCCAAGAAGCTGAGCATTTCGGCAGGCTGGCGGCGGATTGGTGGAATCCCAGGGGATCGTCCGCGATGCTCCACCGCCTGAACCCGGCGCGGCTGGCCTATATCCGCGAGCGCGTTGACGCGCATTGGGGCGGCGACCCGGCATCCTTCGCGCCCCTGGCGGGCAGGAGCGCGATCGACGTGGGCTGCGGCGCCGGCCTGCTCGCCGAACCGCTGGCGCGGATGGGCGCACGGATGACCGGCATCGACGCCGCACCCGAGAATGTCGGCGCCGCGCGTGCCCATGCCGAGGCGACCGGCCTGAATATCGACTATATCGCCGGCGGGATCGAGGATTGCACCGGCCGAACGTTCGATCTCGTCACCTCGATGGAGGTGATCGAGCATGTCAGCGATCCCGCCGCGTTCGTCGCCGGGCTCGCCGGCGCGCTCGCAGAGGGCGGGCTGATGATCCTCTCCACGCCCAACCGCACCCTGGTCTCGCGCCTGGCGATGATCACGCTCGGCGAAGGCACCGGCGCGATCCCCAAGGGCACGCACGACTGGGACCGCTTCCTGACGCCCGACGAGCTTGAGGCACTGCTGACCGACGCTGGGCTACGCGTGACCGACCGGCGCGGCCTCTCCTTCTCGCCGGCGCGCGGCTTCGTCACCAGCGGCAACGAAGCGCTCAACTATCTGCTGGCCGCGGTGCGGGTTTAGCGAGAACTAGCCCTCCCCCTTGATGGGGGAGGGTTGGGTGGGGGTGACCTATCCCCATACGCAACGCTCGTGGATAGCTCACCCTCATCCTCCCACGCGCTTTGCGCGCGGGCCCCTCCTTCTCCCATCAAGGGAGAAGGGAACGATGATATTCGCGCCGGCTTTTCCGAACCCCGCCCCTACAAACTCAGGTCGAGCAGGAAGATCGGCCCCAGGTCGATCACCTGCTTGCCCGTCGCCAAGTGCATCGCGATCGCGATCTCGCCCGCGGCATAGTCGCGATCGGCCACACCCTCAACGCTGTAGAGCTTCCACTCGGGCCCGATATCGACATTCTTGGCGAAGAAGCCCGTATAGGGCGCCGCGGCAAGCTGGACCGACACATTGGCAATGCTGACGCTCTCCCCTTCAGCCTTGTCGAAGCGGGCCCAGAAGGCGAGGACCAGCTTGTCGCCCTTCTTCACCGCCTTCTTGATCGGGGCCGACAGGCCGATCGCATAGGGCGTCGCGCCCTTGCCCGGCACCACGACGCGCAGCGCCTGGCCGCCCTGGACGCCGGCATCCTTGCGGACCTTGGGCTTCTCCTGCAGTCCGTAGATGGTGAAGGCCGCCGGCGACGGCTCGTTGATGATCTGCTTCGAAACATCGGCCTGCGCAGCTGCCGGCACCGCCCCGAGCAGCCCAGCCAGCGCGGCCGCAAGCGCGAACGCGAATTTCCCCATTTGCCCTCTCCCCTTTTTATCTGGGGCGAAGGCTATTTCGCGAAACGCCGCGTTTCAAGCGGCCTAGAACAGCCGCCCGCCATCGGGCACCGGCACGCTCGGATGAAACAGCACGACCTTGCCCTCGGCGTCGGGGAAGCCGAGCGTCAGCACCTCGGACATGACCTTGCCGATCTGGCGCGGCGGGAAGTTGACCACCGCCGCCACCTGCATGCCCGGCAGCTGCTCCAGCGTATAATGCTCGGTGATCTGCGCCGAGGAGCGCTTGCGCCCGATCACCGGGCCGAAATCGATCAGCAGCTTGTACGCCGGTTTGCGCGCCTCCGGGAACGGCAGTGCCTCGACGATCGTGCCGACGCGGATGTCGAGCGCGAGGAACTGATCGAAGCCGATCGTCTCGGCCGGGCCGGCGGCAGAATCATGGGTGACGTGCATGGCTAGAGCTTCGCCCCGTCGAAATGCTGGACCGCCAGCGCGTCAAGATCGATCCCGTCGGCGCAGCGCAGGTTGATCGTCACCACCTGCTTTCCGTCGGGCGCGGTGCCTTCGCCGAACGGCGCGCAGCCGCAGGTCGCGCAGAATTGATGGCGGATGCGGTGGCTGTTGAAGCCATAGTCGGTGATCGCCGCGCGATCGCCCTGGAATGCGAACTTCTCGGGCGTGCTGAAGTGCAGCAGATAGCCCTTGCGCCGGCAGATCGAGCAGTTGCACGCCATCGCCCCGGTCGGCGCCTCCTCGTCGAGCGTATAGGCGAGCGCCCCGCACTGACAGCTTCCGGTGATCGGCATTCCAGGCTCCTTCGCTAACATCGCCAGTAATTTGCCACCGCGTCAGTGTTGCGGCCAGCCTTTGAGTCGATTCGCCCGCTCGTGCGTTTCGGCGTCAGCGAAGGAGGTTGGATGCCGGGACTGGAGCGGTTCGAGGAGGCGCAGCGCGGGGTCTATCCTCAGGTGCTGTCCGAGTTGCGCGAGGGACGCAAGCGCAGCCACTGGATGTGGTTCGTCTTCCCGCAGGTCGCCGGGCTGGGGCGCAGTCCGATGGCGGTCCACTATGCGATCAACGACCTCGATGAGGCGCGCGCTTATCTCGCGCATCCGGTGCTCGGCCGGCGATTGCAGGAATCGGCCAAGACGCTGTGCGGCCATGCCGGGCTTTCGGCGGAGGCGATTCTGGGCGGCGTCGATGCGATCAAGTTCCGCTCGTCGATGACCCTGTTCGAAGCCGCCGCCCGCGGCGAGCCGAAGATGCTGTTCGGCACCTGCCTCGACGCATTCTACGGCGGCTCGCGCGATCCGGAGACGCTCCAGCGGCTCGGCTTGACGAATGTTCCTCATATGTTCTAACGTTCGGGCATGCAGCTCGGTTTCTTCGGCAGGAACGATCTGGAACGCTGGCGGGCGCGGCTGGCGGTGCTGGACACTCGCTTGCCGCCCTGCCGCCGCAAGCCGGTGAGCCAGCTGGTCAAGTCACTGATCAGCGGCCGCACCCGCGATCCCGTCTCGCTCGCCGCCTATCACCGGCTGCGCGACCGTTTCGGCTCCGCCCGCGGCATCGCCACCGCCTCCGTCCCGCTCATCCGCGAGACGATCGCCGACGTCACCTTCGCCGATTCGAAAGCGCAGTGGCTGGCGGCCGCGCTCCAGCGGATCGGGCGCGAGCAGCCCGATTTCGACCTGGACTTCCTCGGCGCGCTTCCGCTCGACGCCGCGCTGGCCTGGCTCGAGCGGCTTCCGGGCGTCGGCCGCAAGGTCGCGGCATCGACGCTCAACGCCAGCACGCTGCGCCGCCCGGTGTTCATCGTCGACAGCCACGTCCTGCGCGTGCTCCAGCGGATCGGCTTCATCGATACCGCCGCCGATGCCCGCACCGCGAGCGAGGTGGTCACCGCGGCGATGCCGCACTGGTCAGGCGACGACTTCCTCGGCCTCCACATTGCGACGAAGCGGCTCGGCCAGCTCGCCTGTCGTCCCGAGGCGCCGGCCTGCCCCCGTTGCCCGCTTCGCGGCGACTGCCCGTCACGCGGCGATTGACAGCGAAGCCCAGCTTTCGGAGAGCAGGGCCATGGGGGACGTCAAGCTGCATCCGAGCTGGCTCGAACCGCTGAAGAGCGAGTTCGCCGCGCC
Organism: Sphingomonas sp.; assembly: GCA_040508955.1. Classification (GTDB taxonomy): domain Bacteria; phylum Pseudomonadota; class Alphaproteobacteria; order Sphingomonadales; family Sphingomonadaceae; genus Sphingomonas. Next base: position 14,224 of record JBEVLV010000179.1, read on the forward strand.
GTACATGGCGACCTTGCGCGCGTATCTCGTCGCCGAGAAAGCCGCAGGCAAGCGCATCTTCCCCGCCGGCAGCGAATGGTTCCGCGCGCTCGACCTGACCCCGCTCGAGAATGTCCGCGTCGTGATCCTGGGACAGGACCCCTATCATGGCGAGGGCCAGGCGCACGGCCTGTGCTTCTCGGTCCGCCCCGGCGTCCGCACCCCGCCCAGCCTGGTCAACATCTACAAGGAGATGGAGACCGATCTCGGCATCCCGCGCGCGCGCCACGGTTTCCTCGAGCATTGGGCCGAGCAGGGCGTGCTGCTACTCAATGCCGTGCTCACCGTCCAGATGAGCATGGCCGCCTCGCACCAAGGCCGCGGCTGGGAGCGCTTCACCGATGCGGTGATCCGCCTGGTCAATGCCAGGGCGGAGCCGGTCGTCTTCCTGCTCTGGGGCAGCCACGCCCAGAAAAAGGCCGCGTTCGTCGATTCGATCGACAAGGGCGGGCGACACCTGGTGCTCAAGGCGCCGCACCCTTCGCCGCTATCGGCGCATAGCGGCTTTTTCGGCAGCCGCCATTTCTCCAAGGCCAATGCGTTCCTGGAGAGCCGGGGGCTCAAGCCGATCGACTGGGCGCTGCCCGACCTGCCGAAATGACAGGCCGGGCGCGCGATCAGGCCGTATAGGCCGGCGCAACCTTCCGGCGACGGCGCAGCGCACCGCCCGCCAGGCCGAAGCCGCCGATCATCATGCCCCAGGCCGCCGGTTCGGGCACGCCCGCCGCGGTCGTGAAGCTCAGGCTCCAGCCCCTGGCGATATTGCCGCCATCGCCCCGTGCGATGTCGTCGACCACCAGCGCCCAGTCGCCATTGGCCGAGAAGCCGTTGAACCCGGCGAAGGAGCCGGCGTCGGCAACATCGAAATAGGTGTAACCGCCGAAGTTGGAGGGCGCATAGCTGCCCGAGACGATCCTGATCACGCTGCCGGTCCCCGGCAGGAGCGCACCCGCCGCGTCGCTGAAGGCGAGCGTCGCATCCAGCGCATCGATGGACCCGCCGACATGGCTCAGGAACACGAAGCCGAGGCCGAGGCTCTTGTTGGTCAGGCCGATCACCAGATCGTCCGGATAGCTGTGGCTGAGGCCGTTCAGGGTCAGCGACATGCCGGTGATCGTCCCCGTCGTGCCGCTTACCGCGATCGTGCTGGTCGTCGTGCCTTTATCGACGACGGCGATGTTCGCCGGGTTGGAGAAAGTCTGCGCGAAGCTCGGCGATATTGCGACGGCGGCCAGCGCGAATGCGGCGAATAATGTCTTCATCGATCTTTCCCTCTTTGCCCTCAGGCTCTTGCGGGGAATATCTCGAAGCCATCGGCGGGAGCAACGAATCATTGTTCCGCCTTCGCAACCACTTCGGCGCCAACCCATTCAAAAGCCGTGGCTCCGCTCCCGATTCGGGACACTTCGCCGCGCCGGGTCACGCCGCCTTGAGCAACGGCCATTCCTCCGCCATCGCCCGGGCGACCGAGGGCCGCGCGCGCAACCGCTTGCGATAGGCGAGCAGCACCGGCCAGTCGCCGATCGGAACACCCGCGGTCTCGCACCAGTTGAGCACGCTCAGCAGATAGGCATCGGCGACGGTGAACCGGTCCTGGAGGAACTCGCGCCCTTCCAACTGGCGCGTCAGCACTCCGAACGGCTTGGCCGCCCGCCCCCGTGCCGCTGCGCGCTCCTCCTCGCCCGCGCGCTTGCCCAGCAGCGGCACGAACACCGCCTTGTGCAGCTCGGTCGAGATGAAGTTGAGCCAGGCGAGCATCCGGTAATGCGCGTCGGAAAAGCCGGTGAACGCCAGCGCGCCCTCGGGCGCGAGCTCGGCGATGTAGGTGAGCACCGCCGGCCCCTCGGTCAGCGTGAAGCCGCCGCGCGTCTCGATCGCGGGGACATAGCCCATCGGGCTGATCGCGCTGAAATGGCGCCCGTCGGGCAGGCGGCCATCGTCCGGCACCACGATGAACTCGGCATCGAGCTCCCCCTCGTCCAGCGCGATCCGCGCGGCCAGCGAGCAGGCGAAGGGACGGAAATACAGCTTCATCGGAACCTCCCACACTTGATTTTTGTACGATCTCGCATAAAAATGAGTCGGTCAAGGATTTAAATGCGAAACAGTACAAAAACAGATGCTCGCCCGCGCGGCCGGCCGCGCAAGTTCGATGAGGGGGTGGTGCTGCGTGCTGCGCTCGAGCGTTTCCGCACGCACGGCTTCGCGGCGACCTCGCTCGACGACCTGGCCGAAGCGACGGGGGTCAACCGTCCGAGCCTCTATGCTGCGTTCGGCGACAAGAAATCGCTGTACCTCGCCGCGATTGCCCGGACCCAGGCAGGCGTCGAGCGCCAGTTCGATGCGCTGATCGCCGCGGACTATCCGATGGAAAAGATGCTCAAGGCGCTCTTCCTGACGACGATCGAGGGCTATCTCACCGGCGAGAACGGCCCCTCGGGCTGCATCGCGATCAATACCGCGGCGACTGAGGCGGTGACCGATCCCGAGATCCGCGCCGCGCTCGCCGGCTTTCTCGCGGTCGAGGACGAGAAGATCGAGGTGCTGCTGCGCCAGGCCGGCAGCCTGGCCCCGGAAGCGCATGCGCGGATCCTCGCCTCGATGCTCCACTCGCTCAGCGTCCGCGCCCGCGCCGGCGAGCCGCGGGAAACCCTCGCCGCGCTGGCCCGCGACACCGCCGCGATCATCGGCGGCTAG
>JBEVLV010000180.1:0-39644 GCA_040508955.1 Sphingomonas sp.
CGCATGGCGGCCTTTTTGCGTTCTGGAGTAAGGCAGATGGAGCTTTTGGGCGAAGGCTGGAGCGGCGAAGAGGCGGAGGGCGCTCCCGAAATCCCCGCAGCGCGCGAGCATCTGGTGGTGATCGGCAACGGCATGGCCGGATGCCGCGCGATCGAGGAGCTGCTGGCGCGCGATCCCGCGCGCTACCGCGTCACCATCTTCGGTGCCGAGCCGCATGTGAACTATAACCGGATCATGCTCTCGCCGGTGCTGGCCGGCGAGAAGGCGTTTGAAGACATCATCCTCAACGGGCAGGACTGGTATCGCGACAATCAGATCGAGCTGATCGCCGGCGACGCGGTCGTTTCGATCGATCGCGCGGGCAGGCGCGTCACTGCCGCCTCGGGCCGGACGCTTGGCTATGACCGGCTGCTGATCGCGACCGGCTCCGATCCGTTCATCATCCCGGTGCCGGGGCACAATCTCGAGGGCGTAATCAGCTTTCGCGACATGCACGATGTCGATCGGATGCTGGCGGCGGCGGACAAGGGGGGAGACGCCGTGGTGATCGGCGGCGGCCTGCTCGGCCTGGAGGCCGCACACGGCCTGACGCTGCGCGGCATGAAGGTCACCGTGCTCCATCTGATGCCGACGCTGATGGAGCGCCAGCTGGACGAGGCCGCGGGCTGGCTGCTCAAGTCCGCGCTGGAGGCGCGGGGGCAGATGATCCTCACCGGCGCGGACACCGCCGAGATCGTCGGCGAAGCCAGCGTCGAGGGGGTGCGGCTGAAGGACGGCCGGCTGATCCCTGCGAGCATCGTGGTGATGGCGGTGGGTATCCGTCCCAACGTCAAGCTCGCCCGGGAGGCGGGGCTCGCGATCGGACGCGGGATCCATGTCGACGATCATATGGTCACCTCCGATCCCGCGATCCTCGCGGTGGGCGAGTGCGTCGAGCATGACGGCAATGTCTATGGCCTGGTCGCGCCCTTGTTCGAGATGTGCCGCGCGCTGGCCGACGGACTGGTCGAGAAGCCGAGTGGCTATCGGGGCTCGGTCACCTCGACCAAGCTCAAGGTCGCCGGGCTCGACGTATTTTCCGCCGGGGATTTCTCGGGCGGCGACGGCGCCGAGGACATCGTGCTGCGCGACGCCGCGCGGGGCGTGTACAAGCGCGTGGTGGTCAGAGACGACCGCATCGTCGGCGCGGTGCTCTATGGCGATACCGGCGATGGCGGCTGGTATTTCGACCTGCTCAAGCGGCAGGAAGACATTTCGGAACTACGCGACCTGCTGATCTTCGGCCAGGCCTTCGCCTCGGGAGGGGGGCAGGCGGACCCTAAGGCGGCCGTTGCGGCGCTCTCGGACGATGCCGAGATCTGCGGCTGCAACGGCGTTTCCAAGGGCCAGGTGGTGGCATGCATCGGAAAGGGCGCGTCGACGCTCGATGCGGTGCGGAGCGCGTGCAAGGCGTCGGCGTCATGCGGTTCGTGCACCGGGCTGGTAGAGACGCTGCTCGCGGTGACTTTGGGCGACGATTATGCCGGCGAGCGCGCGGTCCGGACGATGTGCAAATGCACCAGCTTCGGCCATGACGATGTCCGCCGCGAGATCGTGGCGCAGGGCATGCGCTCGATCCCCGAGGTGATGCAGAAGCTGCACTGGAGCACGCCCGACGGCTGTTCCTCGTGTCGGCCCGCGCTCAATTACTATCTGCTCTGCGCGCTGCCCGGCGACTATGTCGACGACCAGCAGAGCCGCTTCGTCAACGAGCGGATGCACGCCAACATCCAGAAGGACGGCACCTATTCGGTCGTCCCGCGCATGTGGGGCGGCATCACCAACCCGCGCGAGCTGCGCGCGATCGCCGATGTGGTCGAGAAGTTCAACGCGCCGATGGTGAAGGTCACCGGCGGGCAGCGGCTCGATATCTTCGGGATCCGGAAGGAGGATCTGCCCGCGGTCTGGGCCGATCTCAACGCCGCGGGCATGGTCTCGGGGCACGCATACGGCAAGTCGCTGCGCACGGTGAAGACGTGCGTCGGCTCCGAATGGTGCCGCTTCGGCACGCAGGATTCGACCGGGCTGGGCGTCCGGATCGAGCGGATGACCTGGGGCAGCTGGATGCCGCACAAGTTCAAGATCGCGGTCTCGGGCTGCCCGCGCAACTGCGCCGAGGCGACGATCAAGGATTTCGGCGTGGTCTGCGTGGATTCGGGCTACGAGCTCTCGGTCGGCGGCAATGGCGGGATCAAGGTCCGCGCCACCGACTTCCTGTGCAAGGTCGCGACCGAGGCGGAGGCGATGCACCATTGCGCCGCGTTCGTGCAGCTCTACCGCGAGGAGGCGCGCTATCTCGAGCGCACCGCGCCGTGGATCGAGCGCGTCGGGGTGGAGTATATCCGCGCACGGGTCGTCGAGGACGAAGCGGGCCGCGATGCGCTGGCCGAACGGTTCCTGTTTTCCCAGAGCTTCAGCCAGGAAGACCCCTGGGCCGAGCGCGCGGCGGGCGCCGAGCGCGCGCAGCACGCGCACATGGCCGAATTCCATCCCGCAGGAGTGATCGCATGACCGCAGACTGGCTTGATATCGGCTGGCTGAACGAAATCCCTGTCCGCGGATCGCGCACCGTGCCGGTCGCGGGAGGCGAGGAGATCGCCGTGTTCCGCACCGGCGACAATCGCGTGTTCGCGCTGGTCAATCGCTGCCCGCACAAGCAGGGGCCGCTCAGCCAGGGCATCGTCCATGGCCACAGCGTCGCCTGTCCGCTGCACAACTGGAACATTGCGCTCGCCACCGGCGAGGCGCAGGGCGAGGACAAGGGGTGCACGCCGACCGTGCCGGTCAAGATCATCTCGGGCCGCGTGCTGATCGGCCGCGCCGCCGCGCTGGCGGCGGCGTGAGATGAGCGCGCCGATCCGCACCACCTGCGCCTATTGCGGCGTGGGCTGCGGGATCACTGCGACGGTGACGGGCGAGCGCGACGTTGCGATCGCCGGCGATGCCGAGCACCCCGCCAATTGCGGGCGGCTCTGTTCGAAGGGCACGCATCTCGGCGAGACGACCGGGCTCGAGGGCCGGCTGCTCCATCCGATGATCGGGGGCAAGCGGGCGAGCTGGGACAGGGCTCTCGATCTGGTCGCCCGGCGCTTTCGCGAAACCATAGCGCAGCACGGGCCGAACAGCGTCGCCTTCTACGTATCCGGCCAGCTGCTGACCGAGGATTACTACGTCGCCAACAAGCTGATGAAGGGCTTCATCGGATCGGCGAACATCGACACCAATTCGCGGCTCTGCATGTCGAGTGCGGTCGCCGGGCATATGCGCGCGTTCGGCGAGGACGTGGTGCCGGCCGGCTACGACGATCTCGATGCGGCCGACCTGGTGATCCTGGTCGGGTCGAACACCGCCTGGTGCCATCCGATCGTCTATCAGCGGATCATGGCCGCGCGCGCCGCGCGCGGCACCAGGCTGGTGGTGATCGATCCGCGCCGTACCGAGACCTGTGAGGATGCCGATCTGCATCTGGCGATCCGCCCGGGCAGCGACGTCGCGCTGTTCAACGGCCTGCTTGCCTGGTGCCGCGAGGCTGGGCTGACCGACGAGGCTTACCTGTCCCGAAGCGTCGAAGTGCCCGGCGATTTCTGGGAGAAGGTGGGAGAGGGGAGCGACCTGTGGTCGGTGGCGCGGACCTGCGACGTGCCGGCCGCCGACCTCAGGCGCTTCCTCGAACTGTTCGCGGCGCATCCGCGCACCGTCACGCTGTTCAGTCAGGGCGTGAACCAGTCGCTGCGCGGCACCGATCAGGTCAACGCGATCACCAACCTGCATCTCGCCACCGGACGGATCGGCAAGCCGGGCGCGGCGCCCTTCTCGATCACCGGCCAGCCCAATGCGATGGGCGGCCGCGAAGTGGGAGGGCTCGCCTCCACGCTGGCGGCGCATATGGACTTCGCGCCCGAGAATGTCGCTCGCGTCGCGCGCTTCTGGGGAACGCCGAGCGTCGCGGCGAAGCCCGGCCTCAAGGCGGTCGACCTGTTTCGTGCGATCGGAGAGGGCCGGATCAAGGCGCTTTGGGTGATGGCGACCAACCCTGCCGTGTCGATGCCCGACGCTGGTGCCGTGCGCGAAGCGCTCGACAAATGCCCGTTCGTCGCCGTTTCCGATTGCATCGCCGATACTGATACGACGCGCTTTGCCGATGTGCTGCTCCCCGCGGCCGGCTGGGGCGAGAAGGACGGCACGGTCACCAATTCGGAGCGGACGATCAGCCGGCAGCGCCGGCTCTTCGCGCTTCCCGGCGAGGCCAGGCCCGACTGGTGGATCGTCAAGGAAGTCGGCCGCCGCATGGGCTGGGTCGGCGAGTTTGCCTATAGCCGCCCCGCCGACATCTATCGCGAGCATGCGCGGCTCTCGACCTATCAGAATGGCGGCACGCGGCTGTTCGACATCGGCCGCCAGTCGGCGATCTCGAACCTCGACTATGACCAGATGGCGCCGTGGCGCTGGGGCGGCACGCCGTTCGCCGATGGCCGCTTCCCGACGCCCAGCGGCCGCGCGCGCCTCGTGCCCGTCAGCCAGATGCCGCTGCCCGCGCCACTTGCCGATTGGCCGATGACGCTCAACACCGGACGCTACCGTGACCAATGGCATACGATGACCCGCACCGGCCTGTCCCCCAGGCTCGGCAGCCATCGCCGCGAGCCGCTGGTCGAGCTGCATCCGGCCGATGCGGACGCGCTCGGAATCGGCGAAGGCGACCTGGCGCGCGTCTCGACGCCGCAGGGCATTAGTATTTTCCGCGCGACGATCAGCGAAGGCCAGCGTCGCGGCGAGGTATTCACGCCGATCCATTGGACCGATCGCCAGTCGACCGGCGGCCGGACCGGGCTGTTGCCCCGGCCGCTGGTCGATCCGCATTCCGGCCAGCCCGGTTTCAAATCGACGCCGGCCCGGGTCGAGCGGGTGGCGGTGGAATGGCGCGGCTTCCTCGTCACGCGGGATCCGCCTGGATCGATCGATGTGCTCTGGGCGACCCGGATACGGGTCGCCCAGGGCTGGCTGGTTGAGCTCGCCGGCAATGGCGACCCCGTCCGGTTGACTCGGCAGCTGTTGCCCAGGGGCGAGCGAATCGAGAGCACGGACGCGGCCAGAGGCCAGATACGCCACGCGGTGATCGTCGATGGCCGCCTGGTTGCTGCACTCTATCTCTCGCGAACGGGCAGCCTGCCGCCTCGCGATTGGTTGATCGTACAACTGACGGGATCGGAGAGCCCTTCGCCCATCGAGCTCATCGCTGGCCGGCCTGCCCAGGCACAAGTCGATCGCGGGCCGATCATCTGCGTCTGCTTCGATGTCGGGATGAAAGCCATCGCCGCAGCAATCGCGACGCAGGGCCTCGCCACTGTCGAGGCTGTCGGCTCCGCGCTGGCGGCCGGGACGAATTGCGGATCCTGCCGACCGGCGATCCGACGCATCATCGAAAGCGCGAAGGAGACCGCAAGTGGCTGAAACAATCGCACCTGGCGAAGTCTGGCTCGTGGGTGCCGGTCCTGGCGATCCGGAGCTCCTCACCCGCAAGGCCGAACGGCTGATCGGCGCGGCGAGCATTGTGTTCTATGACGCGCTTGTCGGCCCCGGGATACTTGATCTCATTCCTTCGCGTGTCCGTCGTGTTCCCGTCGGGAAGCGCTCGGGACGTCATTCCAAGGATCAGGCGACCATCGATGCTCTACTCGTCGAGGCGGCGCGGAATGGCGAGCGCGTGGTGCGATTGAAGGGAGGAGATCCCTCCATGTTCGGCCGCTCGATGGAAGAAGCGGATGCGCTCAAGGCCGCAAAAATCCCTGTCCACATATGTCCCGGCATCACGGCTGCGAGCGCGGCTGCCGCGTCGGCGGGCATCTCGCTTTCGCTCCGCGGGCAGGTACGCCGCGTTCAGTTCGTCACGGCGCACATGCAGAGGAACGGTTCGCCAGGCCTCGATTGGGAAAAACTCGCGGATGCCGGGTGCACCACCGCATTCTACATGGGCGGTGCAGCCGCTACGGAGATCAGCCGGTGCCTGATCGCAGCCGGTATGCGCCCTTCCACGCCGGTATTGATAGCGTGCAATGTTAGCCTCTTGGACGAGCGCATGCTGCACACGCGGCTGGATCTGCTGCCGCTAGCCGCGCGGGCGATGGCCGACGGCAGCCCCATGCTCATTCTGGTGGGCGAGGCCGTTGCGCACGGCTGTCAGCATCCGGCCCAGCAAAGCGCAACCGCGAGACAAGGTGTTGCGCTTCGCTGAGCCCGTTGCCCGCGATCCTCGGGTTGACCCTCGAAGCTACCGTCAACCTCAACCCGTAGTCGAGACGATGTTGTCGTCTGAGTTACGATCGATATATTTATTGTAGGGATCGATCCCTACGAAGGCCGGCTTCCGTTTCGAGATCAAACGGATCTGCTGCACGCCCGATTTGACGGGAAGGCGCTGCATCGAGATCACGTCCTTCGCCGCAAATGCGCCCAAGCCCGGGCGCTGATCGAACAGGCCGATATCGATGGAGTCGTTTAGGGGGGCAGGCTTCTCGACGCCTGTGCCGTTGGCGTAGGCCTTGCCTGCCTCCACCGTCAGCAGCGTTTCGAACGTACCATCGGGTAGCTTGCGGACCGTCGCGGTCTTTGCCTTCAGGTCATAGATGGTGATGCGATCCAGCAGGTCGAGCACCAGTTCGCGTTCGGCGGGCGTGCGGGCGAGCGACAGGAAGCCGTTCACCAGCTCAAGCGAGCGCGGATAGGGTTGGCCCTTGAACCGGAACTTGTCGAGCAGCGCGCGCAGCATCGTATTGACGCGATCCTCGCCCAGCCGGTCCTGAAGCAGGTACATGACCAGGGCACCTTTGCGATAATGGATATAGGCCTGGTTCTCGACGCGATCGAGCGGCAGTTCCTCGATACGCTCGCCGCCGCGCGAGCGCAGATAGCTGTCCAGCTCGAACTTCAGGAAGCGGCGGATCTTGTCCTCGCCATACAGGTGCTTCATCACCATCAGCGCCGAATATTGCGCCATGGTCTCGACCAGGATCGTGCCGCCTTGCATGTCCGCGCTGATGATCTGGTGTGCCCAATATTGGTGGCCAAGCTCGTGCGCGGTGACGTAGGTCACATAATCGATCTTGTCGGGGCTGTTGACGTCCGCGATGAAGCCGATCCGCTCGGAATAGGGGATCGTGCCCGCGAACGCCTGAGCGAAGGTCGCATAGCCGGGAAACTCGACGATCCGCGCATAGTCGAACTGATAGGGCCCGAAATTGGCGCGGTAATAGCGCAGCGACGCGTCCATCGCGGTCAGCATGCGATCGACGTTATACGCGTGCTTGGGATCGTAGAAGACGCTGAGCCGCACCCCGTCGGACATCGCCGATTTCTCCGCATAGGCGGCGGATTGGATCGAGAAGAAGGCGAGGATCGGAGCGCCCGATACGAAATGCGCGGTGCGGCGCCCATTGGCGGTCACGTCGGATATCTTGCGGCCTGGCGCGATCGGCACCTGGTCGGCATTGGTCGTGACCGTAATATCCGAATGAACCCAGGCGGCATTCCCGACATAATTGCGCGCCTGGGCGGAGGTGTCCTCGAGCTTCGCCATGCGGAGCTCCGCCGGCAGTCCGTATTTGCGACGCTTCGTCCGATCGGTGAGGAGACCGTCGCGGCTCATGCCGATCTGCGGCGCGAATTCGGAATTGTTCAGGAACGTGCCGTTGCCGACCAGTCGCGTGTCGTCGCCATTCGCGCGGAGGCCGCGCTGGCGGCGTTCGGTGTGGAAGGCGAGGCTGCTCGTCGCGCCCGGCGCCAGCGGCGTCACAAAGCGATAGATGCGGTATTTGTTGAGCGCATCGTTCATCGCCAGCTGCGTGTCGGGGACTTCGATCGAGATAATGTCGGTATCGCGGTCCGGCAGGCGGACATGGAGTTCCGACACCGGCGCGCCGGTGTCGTTGACCAGGCTGTAACTTCCCTGCGCCTCCATCCGCCGTTCGGCGGGATAGAGCTCGACGTTCATGCGGATGTCGGTGAGCGAGGGCTGTTTGAGCGTCTCGTACTTGAGATACTTCTTCTCGTAGTCGACGAGCAGCCGCTCGAGATCCTCGGTGTTACGATAGGTGTTCCGCACGTCCATGTTGTAATAGAGGAACCCGCCGGTCGCGATCGCCACGACCAGCGCAGCGGCGAAGATTGCGCCAGCAGGACTCGCCATCCGGCGGGGCAACTGCCGCAGCCTCGGCCGGAGTCGGGTCTCCGTGCCGCGCCTCCACAGCAGATGCGCGAGCACCGCCAGCATCAGCGCGAACGCACCCCAGTAGAGCCGCAGCCACCAGCCCAGCGCGCCACCGATCTGGTCGCCGTTCATGTCGGAGAGCTCGGTGTTGCCAGTGCTGCCGTAATTGTAGAGCGGATGCTCGAAGCCCATCGTGGTGAGCGTGATCGTCGCGACCAGGTAGATCACCATGATTCCCCAGCCGACATATTTGTTGGGGCTGAGCGCCTGGACGAACACTGCCAGGATGGCGAGGATCGCCATGTCCGCAGTCATCGGCAGAAGATACCAGGCGAAATACTCGCCGAGCGCGAGATGGGTCTGGCCACGTGCAAGCTGGATCAGGATCGCGCCGAGCATCGAAATGGCGAGCGTCGCGGCGAGGACGAGGGTCACCGCCAGGGCTTTCGGCACCAGATAGGCCCAATTGGGCAGCGAGGTCGCGTCGATGATCTCGTGCATCTTGCGCTCGCGGTCTCGCCAGACGAGCTCGCCGGAATAATAGATGGCGATGATCAGCGGGATGATGCCGAACGAGCCCGCGAGCAGCCCGATCAGCGCGAAGGTCAGCGGCCGGGCCGGCGTGCCGTAGATGTCGTTGCCGGTGAGCAGTGCGGTTGCGGCGTTGACCAGGCCCATCAGGATGAGGACGAAGAAGGCGGGGCTGCGGAACACCAGCCGCATCTCGAAGGCCGAACGCGCCCAAAGCCGCGCACCCGTGGCGGAGGCGGGGCGTGCAGGAGGCAGACGGTCGACCAGCAGCGGCGCCTTCGCCGCGAGCTTCGCCTGCCTGCGCGCCTGGCGCTTGAGTTTCCTGCGCGAGACACCGCGCTCGGCAAAACTGAACCGGAAATAGGCTAGGGTGACCGCCAGCAGACCGACCGCGATCCAGATCAGCCGGTTGGCGAGCAGCGCGCCCGTAAAGGAGGGTAGGCCAAGATTGCGTTCGCTGGCGGTCCAGTAACGCACCGCGTTGTTGAAGGCGCCGAGCCCGAACGGCTCGATATAGCCTCCGAGTTCGCGCAGCTCGGGCTTGGCGCGGATGACGGCGTTCAACGCGAAATACGCGACCAGGAACACGACCACGCCCAGATAGCTGTACATCATCGAGCGGGTCATGGTCGCGACCGCGAAGAAGATCGCCGCGGTCAGGAACACATTGGGCAGGGCGATGACGAAATAGGCCCAGAGATAGGCGCTCAGATAGTTCGGTCCCAGCGTTTCGGAATCGAGCCAGGGCATCAGCGAGCCGAGCCAGATCGCGAGCGGAATTGCCAGGAACGCGACTGCGGCCGAGAGGAACGCGCCGACGAAACGCGCGATAAGATAGTCGAATCGCGTGACCCGGGTGGATTTGACGATCGAGCCGAACCCGCTCTCGTCGTCGCGCACCACCACATTGGCGACGAAGGCCGTGCTCACGAACATGAAGAAGAGCGAGAGGATGCCTTCGATCTGCACCATCGCCACCGGCGCGTTGCGATGGATGTTGCCCCCGCTGCCGATCTGGATCTCGTCGATCGTCATCGCGCCGAAGGTCAGCAGGAAGAACAATATCGTCACGACCCAGAAGACCGGGTTGCGGAACTGGTAGCGCAGCTCGAAAGCCGCGATCTTGCTGAACATGCCCGTTCCCCTCAGGCTGCGGCAGCGGTCGGGGTGGTGCGCTCGGCCTGGCGAACCCGCGAGAGCGTCGCGAAATACACGTCTTCGAGCCCGCCGTCGGCCGACACGAAGCCGTTCTGGGGATCCGTGTCGGAGAGGATGTGGATGATGGTATCCCCGGCGAAGAGACGGGTCGAGATGATCTCGTAGCGTGCGCGATAGTCGTCCAGTTCGGTCCGGCCGATCGTCTTGGCCCAGACGCTGCCGCGTGCGCGCTCGATCAGCTCGACCGGCACGCCTTCGAGTTGCACTCGGCCGGCGGCCATCACCGCCATGCGCGGGCAAAGATCGAGCACGTCTTCGACGATGTGGGTGGAGAGGATGACGACGACATTCTCGCCGATCTCGGCGAGCAGGTTGAGGAAGCGGTTGCGTTCCTCGGGATCGAGCCCCGCGGTGGGCTCGTCGACGATGATCAGGTCGGGATTGCCGATCAGCGCCTGGGCGATGCCGAAGCGCTGGCGCATGCCCCCCGAAAAGCCGGAGATCGCCTTCTTGCGGACGTTCCAGAGATTGGTCTGGTTGAGCAGCGTCTCGACCGTCTCCTTGCGCTCCCGCGCGGTGGCCACGCCCTTCAAGACCGTCATGTGCTCGAGCATGTCATAGGCGGAAACGCGAGGATACACGCCAAAATCCTGCGGCAGATAGCCGAGCCGGGTTCTGAGTTGCTCGGGGTCGGCGATCACGTCGATGCCGTCGAACCGGATCGACCCGGTCGTAGGGGTCTGCAGGGTTGCGATCGTACGCATCAACGTGGACTTGCCCGCGCCGTTGGGGCCCAGCAGGCCGAACATGCCCTTGGGAATTGAAAGCGTCACATCGTCCAGTGCGCGCGTGCCGTTCGGATAGACGTGGGTAACGGTGTTCAGTTCGAGCATGTCGGCCTCCCTCGACAAGGGAGGCTAGCACGAGTGTATTAGAAAGCTAGGGCACAATCGCGCCCGGCATCCTGCCGCACCCGAATTGGCGCGGTTCGTCGCAATACATCGGTTCTCCCGCTTCCAAGGTGGATTTTCGTTCCTACCTTGCTCGTCGAGGGAGGATCGGGATGATGCCGGAACAGGCAACCGTCGCAACTGCGGTCATCGATTGCATCGCTCAGGGCAGGATCCCCAGTGACGACGAACTCCACCGCGTCGCCGAGCGGATCTGGAGTGATATGCGGGGAACGCGATCGGCGTTTGCCTGGGGTGATCTGGATCACGACAGTTCGGAACGGCTCCTCAGCCTGAAAGCCGCGCAAGCCGCGCTCGCGGGAACCGATTGAGCCGGAGCGAGTGGCTCGCGCGCGGCCACATCCCATGAATGCGGGCTTAGTGGATCAATTAGTGGATCAAAGAGCTTTCGACTGCGCTTTGCTATCCGGTAGCCAGTGCGGCGACCTTATCCGGGGATACAGCGAATGAAGGCGGCTGACGTATTCACCAAGCTCGGGATCGAACTGAAGCCCGATCCGTCACGTACCGTTCTCCGCCCATTCAGCTTCGATTATCCCGCGGCCTTTGCGGAGGGAGGGCCGACCCGGTCCGAGGAAGTTGCCGGCCGTGTCATGGCGCTCGACCCGGAAATGCGCGAGCGGATGCTGTGCCTGCTTCGAGAATCCATGGAGACCCGACACCGCAACATCGACGGCGTCTTTCTGCGGCGTTTCGAAGAGGTGAAGGGCGATCTGGGCGATGTCTCGATCGAAGAGACGCGCGATCGGCTGCTGATCGGCGCTTATTTCAGCCAGGAGTACGCCTTCGAATCGGCGGCATTGTTCAACCCCAGTATCGTCACGGTCCCCGACCAGGATCCGGACGACGACAGTATCCGCTTCATCCTCTCGCTGCGCGGCGTGGGAGAAGGGCATATCTCGTCCGTCACCTTTCGCACCGGTACCTGGGATGCAGGCGAAGGCCTGGTCGTCGATCCGCCCAGTCCGCAAGGCGTCCCGCCCCGCATTGAGAGCGACAATCAGGGTTGGGTGCGCATGCGCGCCGATGACAGCGAGAATATCTCGGAAACGGTAATCTTTCCCATTCTGCCCAGCCAACGCCAGGGCGTGGAGGATCTGCGCCTCGTTCACTTCACCGATCACGACGGTACTGCGAGCGTGATCGGCACCTATACGGCATTCGACGGTAGCAACGCGCGCGCCGAACTTCTTCGCGGCATTGACCGGCGCACCTATGAGATGCGAGCGCTGACCGGTGCCTTGTCAGGCTATAAAGGCATGGCGCTGTTCCCACGCCGGATCGACGGGCGCTTCGCGATGATCGGTCGGCAGGACAACGAAAATCTGTGGCTGCTCTATTCGGACGACCTCCTCAAATGGGAGACGGGGGAGCGGATCATGCGCCCCGAATATCCGTGGGAATTCGTACAGATCGGCAATTGCGGTTCTCCGATCGAGATCGAGGAGGGTTGGCTGCTGTTCACGCACGGTGTCGGCATGATTCGCGGTTATTGCGTGGGGGCGTGTCTGCTCGACAAGGAAGATCCGTCGAAGGTGCTTGCCCGCACCCCATCGCCGCTGCTGTTTCCCAGCGCCGAGCAGCGGGGCGGCTATGTGCCCAACGTCACGTATAGCTGTGGCGCGCTGCTCCATAAGCGTCGCATTTTACTGCCCTATGCGATTGGTGACGAATACACGTCCTTTGCAACCGGCAGTGTCGACGACCTTCTCGGGGTGATGGATCGTAGATGAGGGGAGCGGTTCGTCGGGCAGAGCGCGGGGCGAGTTTCCCGAGGCTTCTTCAATTGGCGCTCGGCGGGCCGGATCAGTGGAGCACGCGATCGGCGTAAACTTCGGCTGTCGAGGATGCATCGTCGAGGCCTGCTGCGCGAACGACCATGTCCGCAAGCCACTCAACTCGCCAAAATGCGAAGAATGGCGAGCGCCACGGAACTAAACCCGCAGCGCTCGCAACCGATCATGCAGATTTCGTCGGGCGACCCGGAGTTCGCTTCGGTGCAGGTTCCGCGGCCACCGCCTTGGCCTGTCTGCCCTTTGCGCCCAACCCGATCTTATGCGCCATTGCGCGCCGCGCCGCGGAATAATTCTCCGCTACCATTGGATAATCGGTCTTCAAATTGTAGCGCGCCCGATATTCCTCGGGTGTCATGCCATGCGTGGAGAGGTGACGGCGCAACGTCTTGTATGGCTTGCCGTCGATCATCGAAATAATGTGGTCCTTGGATGCCAGTGATTTTCGCACCGAAACCGCCGGCGTGAATTCCTGCTCGAGCGTGGCTTCTTCCTTGGCACCCGCCGGAGCGAGATCTCCGCTGGAGAGTTCGGTAATCGTCGCATGCATGGTCCGCAGGAACGCCGGAACGTCGTCCGGGGCGACGCGATTGTTCTGATTGCCCAGCCAGGCGATCGTGAGCTCGGTGGCCAACTCGACTGAGTTTAGATTTTCGTCCGACATCATGCGTTCTCCATGCTCAAAAGCGAAAAATTCGGTGAATTGCTTCTTTCTTCCAAAATGGACCAAAAGCAACCGATGCGTTGTTGGGGTTCTTAATGGCATCGTCATCGAGAGTCTCTGCGAACGGACGTTCGCCAGCTGGCATCTCCACGAGTGCTTGGGCCTGGGCGCGGGAGGCACGGCCACCTCGGCCGGGCCGGGCTGATGCCCAACAGGATCAGCCGCTTGCCGATCTCTCGAACCAATATGCTCTTCTGCGTGGATCAGGATGACGTCGCTCGGGCCGAGTGCGCGCGTGGTCCACCAAGCTGGCACTGCTGGTCTTCGTATCGGTCAAGATGTCCCCTGAAACCGACGAACCGGAGCCCTTGAGCACGGTGTATCGGGCAGGTATTCGCAATACATGACCTGAAGCGATGTTTGAGCGATCGGAGATCGTAGAAGCACTCGTGCTATTTGGGCTTCGTCGTCCCCGCTCCGGCGGCGACCACCGCGTCCTTGTCGGGCGTGGTGAGTTCCTTGCCCGAGACTGGAGCGTCGGCGCGCTTATCGGGCAGGGGTCGGGTCTTGTCGGTGACGCAAGGCAGGCGAGCGATGCGGCAGCGCAGGTCTGCGAAATCGGGGGCGCCCGTCGCCAACAGCGAGCGCATCGCCAGCGGCGCGTAATAGTGCCGCGGTCCCTGGGGGAGCTGGAACTGCGGATTGTCGGGCGCTCCAGGCCATTCAACATCGCCGGTGGCGACACGGGCCGGGATCATCCAGTACTCACCTGCGCGGTAATTGCCGCCCGTTTCGAACGTCACTTTGATGCCGTCCTCGAGTTCGATCTCGGCACCTTCGATGATCGGGAGGGCTCCGCCCGCTTTCTTCGGATCACCCGCATGGTCCCAGCGACGGAGCAGCGCGTGGCCGGCAGCGGCGTCCGCGGAGGCATAGGCGGGAAGGTTGGGTGCGCCATCCGCAAGGGACAGCTCGACGCGCAGATCGTCACGTTCGACTTTGCTGACCTGGGCGAGCAGGCCGGCGGAACCGGTGGCGTCGTCAACCAACTCGACCCAGTCCCCCTCGATCAACGTACTGGCTTCGTCGCGACCGAGATGGGCGAGCGAGAGCCGGTTGCCGGTGCTCGACAGGATCGGAAAGGTGATCGCGGCATTGTCGCGTGACCATTTGAAGGTCGCACCGCTTCCCTTTTCCTCGGCCTTACCGCCAGTCTGGATTTCGACGCGATAGAGCTGGTTCTCGGCGCCGCGATAGCGCGCGTCGGGCGTTATCGAGCAGAGCTCGTCGGCATCCTCGGTCGGATTGGCGCGGGCGCGGAGGCGGCCGGTTCCGGTCGCCGTGAGCGCGTCGAATTCGGACCTGTCCTTGATGTCGAGCAGCAGCCGGACCTGCCAGCGGATCCGGGCGCGGCCGCACGTATCGATCCCGCCCAGCGCGACATCGCGGATGGCGGGGTCCTGATCGGCGGAGACATACTCCTCCCAAACGTCGAGATAGGCGAGCCAATTGCGCTGGCGGAGCGAATCCACCGGGGCTTCGCCGAACGGGAAGCCTGACTGGGCGCGATACCGGATCGGGTCGCCGGCCTCGACCGGCAGACCGCCGACATAATAGCGGCCGGGGAGGATGAGCATGTCATCGTCGCCGAGATCGCCCTTCTCGGATTTGAGGAAGGCATCGACCTGCGCGGCAACCTCCTTGGACAGGCTGTCGCGGCTCTCGGAGGTGACGATCTGGAAACCGCATTCGGCGGCGGGGCCGGCAGCCGGCCCGAAGACGTCCCGGGTGAGCGCGCGCATATAGCCGAGCAGGATCGCGGTTTGCTCGTTCCAGTCGGAATCGAGCTGGACGCGGCCCTGCTGCATCATCACGCGGCTGTAGTGGCTGCCGGCATGATAGGTATCGCGGGAAAAGTCGCCTTTCATCGGAGCCTCCTAGTTCGCGAAGATGACATCGGCTTCGGCCGACGCTGGAGAATATTCGGACAGGCGCTGGCGCAGGTTCGCCTCGCGCTGCGGCTGGAAGAGATCGTGGAACACGCCCATTTCGGACTCGTCGTCGGCGCCGCGTCGGATTTCCGTTGCACACCACGGGGACAGTTGCGCGTATGCGGCGTTGCCGTAACGGATGCTCGCGAAATGCGGCCGCACCCGCTCGGTCTCGATCTCGGGATCGACGTCGGGGACGGCGCGGGCGAGATCGGGCTGGCAATGGCTGCGCCGCGGCGTGCGCGAGCCAGGCGGCACATAGCAGAAGCGCATGCAGCCGAGCTGGCGTCGGGCGACGCGGATCTGACCGGTGAAGATGCTGTTCTCCGCGAGCGGGATCGCATGGAGCTGGACGCCGCCGAACACGGTGCAACGTACGAACGATGCCTTGGCGAAGGCGAGCGGCAGGTTCGACGCGGAGATTGCCGCGCGCTGCTCGCCAGTCGAATCGACGATGCTGTCGCTGATCGCGATCTCGACGGGATCGCTCTGCACCTCGTCGGCGGTGACCTGGATCGAACCGAGGATCGACCAGGCGATGCGGATGCGCGCGGTGCAGTCGACAAGCTCGATGCTGGGCTCATTGGGGCGCTTGGGGTCGCAGTCGCAGGTGATCCCCCAGCCGGGGACCAGCGTGCAGTGGCGGATCGTGACGTCGCACAGGTCGCCCTGGGCGAAGCGCTCGTCGTCGTTGCGGTCCGGACCGGAGACCTGGATGCCGCGTCCGGCGATGAGCAGCCCGTCGAGAACGAAGCGACTGCCCGCCTTGCCGGTGACGGTGAAGGCATCCGGACGATCGGCCATGTAATCGAGCAGGCGGATCACCGGGCGCCTGCGATCGGCAGCGCGGATCTGGAGATACTCGCCTGGCACCAGCTCGATCGCGAGCTGCTCGCTATAGGCCGAACTATCTAGGATCTCGATCACGGCCGCGCGGGGCCTGGCCTCGTCATGGTCGCGCGCATCGTGCCAGGCGGTGAGCGCGGCGGTGATCGAGCCGTAGATGGCGTCGCCTGGATGGTCGCGGCTGACCTGGAACAGACGATAGTCGGCGGGCTGTGCGAGGGGGCGATGATATTCGCCGCCGCCGATATCGGCCGAGAAGGCCGTGCGATAATCCACCCACACGCCCTGTTTCGGCGGCTGGCGTACCGGGAAGACGATGCGGCCGGTCTCCGGATCCACGAGAAGCTGGTTGCGCTTGGCGCGGTAATGCCAGTCCTTGAGATTGGCGGGAACGATCCGCTCGGCCGGGACGGGTTGGGGGGCATCCTTCTCCGGCCAGCCTGGAGCGTAGATCGCGAGGCTCTTGCCGGTGCCGTACAGCGCATCGCTCGCCTGGACTCTGGGTGGATGCTGGTCGTCGTGCTGTTCCAAGGCGCGGCGGCGGATGCGGACGGGCAGGTTCGCTTCCTGCGCGATCGTGGTTGGCGCGGTCTCGGGCGTGACGCGGGCGTAGAGCGGACTGTCGTTGCCGAGAACGCTGAAGCTGTAGCACTGGGTGCCTTCGCTCTCGACGCAGTACGCCGGCGCATGGGTGACGCTGTGGGTCTTGAGCCGCCAGGCGAAGATGCCGACCGCGGGTATGTTGAACCGGCCATGGCCGCGCCGGCCGGCGGCGCGGCGGACATCGATCGAATGGGCGAGCGTGTCGAACGGCCCGGAGATGCGGGCGAGCGCATCGCCGTCGCGCATGTCAACCGAACGGCCGCGATCGAAACGGAGATGGTTGATGTTCTGGGTGCGCGACAGCAGCGCGTAGAACTCCACCGCGCGCGACGGCCAATCGGCAATGCCATTGGCCAATTCCTCGAGCAAGGCGAGCGTGCCCTTGCGGCGACGGAAGCGAAGCGTGTTGGCGATCTCCGCACGCGGCGTGATCGCAGCGTTGAGCAGATGCGCCTCCGCGGTGCTCGCATCGCCGGCGCGGTCTGCGGCGGCGACGGGACGATAGCCGACAAGGTCGCCGATATAGGGCACCACCCAATCGGCGCAGGTCTCGATGAACCAGTTTGCATATTGCTGATCGATATCCCGTTCGACCGCATCGACTTGTTCGCCGATCACGGTGACCAGCGCGCGCAGCGGATAGCCGGCGTCGGCATCCCGGCGGCGGGTGTAATCGGGCAGCAGTTCGTAGAGAGGATGCGGCGCGGGCGTCATGACGGCAGCTCCTGCAGGATGAGCGTCTCGGGAATCGCAGGCGAAAGATAGGCGATCTGATCGGGATCGAGGCTGATCCGCTGCTTCGCCTGTGTGAGCGTATCGACCAGCTTCTCGGCCGCCTCGCCGGTAAGCTGGTCGCCCGAGATGGCATCGAATATGTCGATATCGACCGAGACGACGCCGCGGACGCCTTGGATCGCGCGGAAGGCGCGGCTGAGGAACACGGGCGCGCCGAGTTCCTGCGTGTCGAAGGCGAAGGCCGTGAGCATCGCCGCGCGGATCTGAGGCTCCACAGCCTCCCAAAGATAGTCGGGATCGATCCGGACGCCGGCCTGGACGACGAGGCTCAGCCGCTCGCGCACGGTAAGCGTGAGCGGCACCAGCGGATCGCCGAACCGGTGCAGGGCGTCCTTGAGATTGGCGTAGACATCCGAGTTCTGATCGATCGGGGCGTCTCCGACCCCGGCGATGACGACCTGGACCCGGTTGCCGGTGCGCGATGCCGCCGCCTTGCCGATACCGCCGAAGCCGCGCGCGAAATCGGCATAGTCGCTGGTCGAAAGCAGCCGATCGAGCGCCATGATCGCGATCGGCGCATTGCGCCGGATCGCATCGGGACCTTCGCGATCGGCGCCGCCGGAGGCGCGGATCGGGTTGATCACGTCCTTCACGCCCAAGGGGCGTGAGGCGAGGAGGCTGATCTGCTTCGCGGCGACGTTGCCAGGCGCACCGATGCCGTTTCGATAGAGCGCCTTCACATTCTCGCGGCCGGTGGGCAGGCGCATGCCTTTCTCGCCGTTGCCGAAGATCACCCCGACTTTGTCGTCGTCGCCGGTCTTGATGGTGTATTTCCGATCGGCGGGGCCGAGCGCGGCGAGCGTTGGCGCCTCGTGCCACAGCACATCGTTGACGCGGACCTCGAGCGTGCTGGCGATGCCGGATGGCGTACGCGCGGAGACATAGGTGAGCGGCGGCTGGCGCAGCAGGAAACCTTGCAGCGCCTGTGCGGCATTGCCGCTGCCCAGCGTCTCGCTGCGCGTCTCGCCATGCGTCGCGGCGGCCACGTTGGCGTAGATGGTGACGGTGTCGCGCTTGTAGCGATAGGCGAGGCCGGAAATGCCCTCGACTGTCGAGGCAGCGATCGTCGCGACCGAGTGATAGGTATCGCCGGGCTGCGGACCGCCCCGCTGCTTGGGCGGCACGTTGACGGAATAGGCGGCGAACTGCTTGCCGGGGACGCTGGGGGTAGGACCGTCGCCGCTGTCCGGGTCCGAGGGCCGGGGCTCGATGCCGCGCACGGTCTGTTGAATGCCCGAAAGCATCACCAGTTCGGTGGCGCGAATGCCGGGAATGGGGTTGCCCTTGCCGTCGGGCACGTCGGTGCGCTCGCCTTCGAGGATCAGCCAGCGGCCCGAATCGAGACCCTCGTACAGGCCGTCGAGCTCGATGACGTCGCCTGCGACCTCGTCGGTGATCGGAGCATCTGCGAGTTCGAGCTTCTCGCTGCCGAGATAGGCACGCGAGCCGCGGATAACCGAGAAATCATCGTTGTCGAACAGCCAGGGAGCGAAAGCATCGTTCCAGGACAGCACGAGCGACTTGCCGCTTATCCCGAAGGCGGCGAACGACTGGTGGCTAATCGTCTCGACCGTCGGGATGTTGACCACTCTCGAGTCCGGACGCTCGATCACCAACCTGGTGCCTGGAGCGACATCGTAATCGGCATCGAGGGCGATCGTGTGCGGATTGTAGATCTGGTCGTCGTCCGCGTTGAAACTCCATTCGCTGAAGCCGGGCGGGGTCTTCTCGTTGCCTACCGACGTCAGCTCCAGCGGTGCATTGTTGCCGAACGGCCGGGCGACGAGGCGCATCGCGTAGACTTCGATCGGCTGCCCTACCGAAGGGGCTGCGTTGCGCAGAGCCGGATAGAGCGATTTTGCCAGCGCCGGCCGGAAATCGACGAGCAGCCGCGGAAGCGTGTCCGCGCGGGTGGCGAAGCTCGATTCGACGCTGCGCGCGAGCGCGGTGCTGGCGCGTGGGGCTCGAGCTGCGGATGCCGAGAGCGCTGCCAGCGAGGCAGCGTCGAGCACCGGCGGCAGGGCATCATCATCATCATCATCGTTGTCGCCACCATCATCGCCGGATGAAGTCTTTTGCAGCTCAACCAGCGTTACGCGGGTGCGTTTCGCATCCTCGTCGGCTTCGACGGTCGCGATATGGACCGGCGTCTGGAACGTGGAGCCGGCCCTGGCGAGCAGCAGCATGTCGCCAGGCTTCAACCTGGTCGCGGTGCCTTTCAGGAACAGGCCGTTCTCCAGGATCGTCTGCGCGCTCTGCGGTTGGGTCAGCCGCGGATGGATCGCATTCCACTCGAAGCGCGCAGGCAGATCGTCGCTCGTCTCGAACGCCTGCATCGTCTCGCCGGGATTGGGGATGGAGTTGGCCTTGGTCCCCCGGGGGATGACGACCGGCGCGGCATCCTTGTCGAGCCCGAAGGCGAGGAACACGCCGGCAGCGACACCGGGACGCGGGACATAGCCGATCAACCGGGCGAGTTCGACCAGCGAGCGGCGCTCGGTAGCGGTGCGTAGATAGCCTTCGTTGGCGATCCGCTCCTGATAGAAGGTCAGCACATCCGCGACAGTCGCCCAGGCATCGAGCAAAGCGATGCTGGGGTCGGCGGGATCGCGGGTGCGCAAGGCGGCGAGCTCGGGATAGTCGGCCGAGGAGAGCCGTGCGAGCATCGTCTCGAGGAAGCTCGACTGGGTGCCGATCCGGGTGTGGAGTGCGCTAAGGCCCGGACGGTTGTAGACCGTCGACGGGGTGACGGCATGGAGGCCGTCACAGCAACCGCAGGTGCAGCTCATCGCCCGCCTCCCACATCGAATTCGAGCTTGCCGTTCTCAGGAAAATTGGGGTCGTTATCGAGCTGGGCGATCTCGCCCGGACGCAGCACCAGCCGGCCGTTGTCGAGCGCACTGGTGTCGTCGGGCTGATCGAGCCGCTGAAGCGCGGTGACCCGCACTGTCTCGATACCCTCGATTGTCATCGCCGCGGCGATCACCTGCGACAGCGCGACCGCTTGACCGAAGCGCCAATTGTCGGGGTGGAAGAAGCCCTTGGTGCCGTTGGTTCGCAGATGGCTGGAGAAGAGGTCGAGCAATGCACCCTTCACCTGCGCGCGATTGTAGTGCGGCAGTACGCAGACATGCATGGCGAGATGGAGCGGCACGATCCGCGCGGGCGCGACGGCGAGGTCGTGGCCGATGCGGCGATAGCGCTGAAGCGCCTGCGTCACCTGGGCGATCAGTTCGGGTGGACAATCCTCGCGGTGGAGCGGATCGATCGCGACGCGCGCCTCGTGCCAGCTGCCGGTCCAGCAGAGCTTGGCGGCCGCCCCCTGAAGCTGCGGATCGTCGCGGGTGGCGAGTTCGGCATAGTCGTCGGCGATGATCGCGCGCTCGCGGCGGGCCTGGATCATGCCGGGCGCGAAGAGCCGTGCCTCGGCCGTCGATTCTCGGTTGGTCCCGCCGCTGGCGGCAATCGGGTTGCGCACGGTGATGTCGGCGCCATCGATAATGCCGTCGCGGATAACGAGTAGGCCGATCGCCTCGCGTCCGACATTGCCGGCGGTTCCGCCACCGTTGCGATAGGCTGCGACCGGCGCCGCGCCGACATCGAGAACGCGCCCGTGCAGGCCGTCGCCGAAACGGAGATGCGCGA
The DNA here is from genome assembly GCA_040508955.1 of Sphingomonas sp. Lineage (GTDB taxonomy): Bacteria > Pseudomonadota > Alphaproteobacteria > Sphingomonadales > Sphingomonadaceae > Sphingomonas. The sequence goes on from JBEVLV010000180.1 coordinate 21,240, forward strand.
AGCCTTCATCGTCACTCTCGACGACGAAGACGCGATCGTCGCCGCTGCTCGACAGGAGATCGCGCAGGGGAAGCCAGGTTTCGGTTCCATCGACAAGACGGATCGCCGGGAGCGCGGCCCGCGGGTCACGGACAAGCAGCGCTGCGGCGGAGGCCGTGGCGCCGAGCGGCTCGGCGAAGGTCAGCGGGGCATGCTCCAGCGACGGCGCGTATGGCAGCGCCTGACGGCGAACCTCGATGACGCTGCCTTCGCAGGCGCATTCACCGGGAAGGTCGGCGCCTTCGACCGGATCGAGCGGCTGGCTCCAGCTGCGGCCGTGATCGACGGCGACGACATTGCCGCGGGCGACGCTGACGTCGCGGACGCTGTCGCAATCGGGCGTCGGTCGGCGCGACGAGATGCAGAGTGGAAAGGGCAGCGCATCCTCGGCGGCCCATTCGATGTCGAGCAGTTGAATCCCGAGCAGCGCGTCACGGGCGGGGGTGACGCGGGTCAGGCGGACGACATGGCGATGGGTGGGATCGGCATCGGCGGGACTACCGGTGAAGGGACCGAGCACCTCCTCGAAGAGGAGATAATCGCCCACCGCCAGCTGGAGCCGGGGGGCATCGGCGGCTACGGCAGAGGCCATGATCCTGGGCGCGGGAGGTGGCGCGTCTTCCGGCGGTGGAGCATCGCCATTGCCGTCGCCCTTAGGCTCGTCGGGTGGCGTGGGCGGGGGATCGGCGTGATCGACCAAGGTCGCGCTGGTCGCGCCCTTGGGCAGGCAGCATTCGCCGTCGCCCCAATCGTGGAACGCGATACGATTATGCGCGGCGCGGAAGGTAACGGGGCCGGCCAGACCGAGCGGTTCGAAGACGAGATAATTCTGCTCGGGCATTTTCGCGAGCGCATCGGCAGTTGCGAAGCTGCCGCCATAGGTCTCCAGCCCGTCGACACCGGTGACGAAGAAGAAGCCGTCCGGCGCCGGGCTGGCGAAATCGGTCGAGGTTGAGACAGTGACGAAGGCGCGGGCATTGCAGCCCTCGTGCAACGCATAGTCGATCAGGCGGAGGTGCCGGCGGATCGAGATGCGCTGGCGGGCGGTATCGAGATAGGCTTCGGTCGCCACCGCGTCCTGATAATAGCTCAGATAATCGCCGGCGTACGCGAGCAGTTCGACCAGGGTGACGCCGAGATCGGGGACGTGGCGTTCGCGCCAGTCGGGCAGGGTGAGCGCGAGCCGGTCGTAGATCAGCTGGCGGAAGCCGGCATAATCCTTGGCGAGATAGTTGATGTCGGGCTCGACGCGCGGCTCGGGCGGGCAGGGTGCGACATCCCCGCAATCGAGATCGCTCGCGCAATTGGTCTTGAAGCTGAAATCGAGACAGCGGAAGCGCGGGTCGATGCCCGGCACATCGATCAGGCACAGCGTATAAGTCGAGAAGTCGCCGGGCCTATCGAGCGTGATCTTGAGGCAGTCGTCGAGCTCCTCGTCGTGCGATGGATCCGGATCGACGCGCACCACCTGGATGTCGCGGATGCGTCGCCCGCCGACGACGCGGACATTGTCGGGCGTCAGCCCTTCGGGAATACCGTCGAAGAAATGGACGCAGAGCGACAACTGGTCGTCGGCGACGTCGAGATAATCGATGCCGTTCCAGTCGGGATTGTCGAACAGCTTCTGACGGCGCCGGTCGACGCGGCAGGTGAGGACGGGGGCATCGCTCATGGCACGCTCCTCTCGAAGCTGGTCTGGACGACCTCGCCGGTGCGGCGGACGGCGTAGCTGATGTCGACGACGAGCCGGGCATCGTCGCTGGTCACCTCGAGGTTGCGTACCTCGATCAGGTCGCCGAGCCAGCGGTCGAGCCCTGCCTGGACAGTGAATTGGAGCGCGGCGGCGACTTCGGGGCTGTTGGCGGCGAACACCATCTGGAGCAGGCCGCTGCCAAAATCGGGACGATTCACCCGCTCGCCCGGATTGGTGAACAGGAAGATCTCGATCATGTCGAGAATGTGCCGGTCGCCGCCGCAATCGGCGGTGCGACCGCGGCTGTCGAACGAGAGGGGGAAGGCGATGTTCATGATGCCCTCACATCGCCGATACGCGGGGCTGGGTGGCGACGATCATCAGCGGCGTGCCGGTCGGGACGCAGGTCGCCTGGCTGTCCATCAGCAGCACCGGCTGGCCCATCGCCGTCACCCGCGTGGCCGAGCTGACAAACTGGGCGGTGGCGCAGGGCGGCGCGCCGCTGCTCATCGCCGGAAAGGTACAGCCGGCGACGGTATAGGTGCAGGCGATCGTCACGATCGGCTGGCCGCTGACGGTCACGCGCGGATTGGGCGCGGTCGGCTGCGCCATTCCGGCATGGGTGCATAATACGGTGGCACCCGCATGCAGCATGAAACCCGGCATGGCACATTCCCTCCCTAGGTTATCTTGAGCGCGCCCTGATTGACGTCGGTGATGCCGACGAGATTGATCGTCGCGGCGGTGATCTCGACTTTGGGTGCGGTCAGCGAGATGCCGGTCTGGTTGATCGACACGATCGACGCGCCCGACTGGATCATGATCCCACCGGCGGGGCCGGGCAGATCGCTAATCACCACCATATTCTGTCCTGCGGTCTGCAGCACGATACTGGGACTGACCGGCAATCCGGCCTTTGCCATCGACGGCACGTCGGCCGTCGATCCCCAGAAGCAGCCGACCCAGATCGGCCGGTCGGGATCGCCGTGCTCGAACTCGATCCATACGCCCGCACCGATCGGAGGAACCATGTACACACCCATCGGTGGGCCGGTGGGCCCTGCCAGCGGCGTGCAGGGTTCGGCCCAGGTCGTCGGAACGAGGCTCGATACGTCGGGCACCATGCAATTCAGCCGGCCGCGCATCTCGGGGTCGATGTTGTTAATCACCGTCCCGCGATATTTTCCCCAATAGGGCGGTCCCTCGCTCATATCGGCAACACCGGCGTGTTCGAGATCAGCCCGTCGCGCGAGAGCGTGAAATTCTGCTTGTAGCTGCCCTTCTTCAGATCGTGCGAGACGCTGTCGACATAATAGAGCCCGTCATAGGCGAGCCCGGCACCGCGGACTCCGACCAGCATCCGCGGTTCGAGCACGTGACCGTAGCGCATCACGTCGAGAGAGCCGCCGCCCGTCACCGCTGCGCTGTTGTTCTTGTCGAGCAGGAAGCCGAGGATGTTGCGCGCTGCCTCGTCGGGCGCGAGGCTCGCGCTCTTCTTGTCGAACTCGATCCGCGAGGGCGGGGTCGGGCGCAGACCGAGCGGCGGCTTGAATCCGTTGATGTTGGGCAGCGGGATCGGGATCGGGATTTTGTGCGTCACCGGATCGAGGATCGTGAACACCCTGATCTTCTTGGCGAGGCCGTTGAGCGTGAAGCTGAGCGATTCGACATTGGTATTCGCATCCATGTTGATCGTCAGCGCGGGCTGGGGGATCGGCAGGTTCACATCGGGCCCGAAATAGGCGATGCTCTGGAGCGGCAGGGGGCCGGGCCTGACGAAGAAGACATAGCCGCAGCGTTCGGCGATCTGCCGGATATAGGCGCGATCGGTCATGTTGGTCTGCGTGTCCCAACCCTTGGTCGGCGCCTTGAGGATCTGCACGATGGGCGGAATCACCATCGGGACGATGCCGAGCGCGAGATAGGGCGCGAGAATAAGATTGACGATCGTCAGCTCGTTCATTGCCGGGAACGGGCGCGTGAGCGAGACGATGTCCATCGCCACGCTCAGGTCCTCGCCGGTGATCGTCAGCGTGGATTCGCCGGGATTGCTCGACGGCTGGAGCTGCTGCTGGGTCACCATCCCGTCCATCAGCACGTTCGGGAATCCGCCCACCGTCGCGATGATGACGACGCGCGTGGAAATCGGATCGAAATAGCCGGCAGGCAGCATCGTCGTGAGCAGCGGCGACTTCTTGCTGACTGCGAAGGTGAGCTGGAAGCCGCTGCGGGTCGCGTCATGGCTGACGGACACGCCGGTGAGCGCGTCGATCACGTCCTGCGGCGCCGGGACCGGCACGGCGGGCCCGATCAGCAAGGTGAGGGTCAGATTAGCCATCGGGCATTCCCGGCACGCCTTCGGGCAAGGTGATGCGCAGCTTGCGGCCGATCCGCGCCATCAGATCGACGGGACGCATCGCGCGATTGGCGTCGCAGATCCTCCAGAACTGCTCGGGATCGTCGAGATAGGTCGCGGTAACGTTGTCGAGGCGCTCGCCCTGCGACACGACATGCTCGCGGACCAGCGCGTAGCGCTCGGGCTGGGGCAGGAAGCGGCGACGCAGATAGATGGTGATGGTGCCGTCGTCGTCCTCGATCGTTGCGGTCTCGACCGACGCGTAGCGGCTGGTGGGAGCGAACAGCAGGTTCATCCGATACCTCCGATGCCGAGCGCGCTGAGCACGGCGCTTGCGCTGCGCTGCACGAGCTGCTCCTTGTTCTGCAGATAGGCCATGAACAGGCTGCCGCCCTTGTGGCCGAAGCCAAGATCGTTGACCGACAGCACGCGCATGCCGAGACTGATCTTCGCACGGACCGGATTGAGATTGGGGTCGAACGCCTCTTCGGTGATGCTGAACTCGGTAATGCGCACCGGCAGCACCCGCGATTTGCTCCACACGAACAGGGTGAGCGGCGTTTCCGCGGGGGCGATCTCCAGCGTGCCCGACTGAGCCATGCTGTCCGCCGACAGCAGGCTGGCACTTGTCGGGTAGATGATCGTCTCGAGCGCGGCGAGCTGGGGGAAAATGCCGAGCTGGGCGGCATTGGGGTTCTTGTCGGGGAACTCGACCTGGTCGGTCGTGTCGATCTCCGCGTCGAGCTTGATTGTCTCGGTCGGTGGCCCCTTCAGGCGCAGCGCCTCGAGCCGATCGCCTTCGCTGCCCGCGGCCTGGATGGCGAGCGTTCGCGTCAGCGTGTCGGGATTATATTGCAGCGCGACCGTGCGCAGTACCGCGCCCGAGGTCGGGTCGATCAGGACGATGCCGCCTTTGATCAGGCGCGGCGATCGGGGATAGGAGGTCATGGCCGGCACTCCCGGCCAGGACGCTCGCCGCCGCGTCGGGGTGCGCGGGACATCAGTAGAGCGCCTTGGCGAAATAGGCGAAGGAATCGGCATTGCTGAGCGAGTCCGAGGCCGATCCGTTGCCCTGCGGCGTGAGCGTCGAGAAGCCAGCCTGGTGATGATATTGCTTGTCGGTGACGCCGGTGTGGTGGACGAACTCGTGGAGCATCGTCGTCGGGCGATCATCCGAACAGGAGAAGAAAGCCGGGCAGAGCCGCACGATCGATCCCGCAGGCTTGCAGGTCCAGGCGGCGGTGAAGGCGCTGCAATCGGGTTTGGCCGCGCAGGGATCGACGGTGCCGCAGGGCATAGGTGCCGGCGTGGCGCAGGTGACCGTACCCGAGCTCATCAGGTCGTTGTACGCGCTGTTGAGTATCGGCCGCACAAGCCCCGCCAGGGCGACCGTAGCCGCTCCTGCGGCGCCGCCCCCGTTGAAATTGTCGGTCAGCGCCGAGCTGATGCTGCCCGAGAGCTTACCTGCTGCGATATCGACGTCGAGTTTGCCCACGGCATTTTGCGCGAGCGAAGCGGCCCCGGAGATCGATTCCAATCCGGCGCGACGTTCGTCGGCGGAGCAACTCGCGGTCGGCGTCTTGCCGTGGAGCAGTTCCATCGCACGGGCGAGCTCGTCGCCCGACAGGTCGCCTCGAATATCTGCGAGCATGTCGCCATAGCCCTTGGCGGCATAGCTGGCGACGGTGGCGACGACGGTCGCCTGGTTGGCGCTGATTTCGGTCAGCACTGCGAACAGTCGTTCCTCGTCGGTGCCGAGCCCGGCGACGGCGAGATGGATTTCGTCGGCGGCATCGAGCACGCCCGCGTTGAGCAGCGTGAGCGCCCGGTTCAATTCGTCACCGCTCAACTCGTCCTTCAGTCGGTCGGTCAGCGCCTCACTGTAGAGTCGCTGATATTCGAGACGGATCAGCGGCAGCTCGGCGGCGGGGCGGCCGGTGAGGATCGCCATGATGGCGCTCTCGTCGGTACCCAAGCCCTGCATCGCATCGTGCAGGGCGCGAGCGTAGCGGGTCGGGCCGCTATCGGGATTGTAGAGGAGCTGCACGCCCGCAAAGTCGCTGTCGTTCAACTCGTCGCGGAGCCGCGCCATCATGTCTTCGCCGGTCAGCAGCTTGTAGCGCTTCTGGATTTCGGCAAGCTCGGCGGCGCTTCGTCCGGTGAGTGCCGAGAAGATCGCCTCCTCGTCGGTGCCGAGCCCGTCTACCGCGTGCTGGATCTGGTTGGCCGCTACCGTCGCGCGATCTTCATCTGTCGCCGCGCCTCCCTCGGCGCCGGGCAACAGGCTGCGCAGATGCTTCCATTCGCCGTCGCTGAGCTCGTCCTGGAGCCGTGCGATCAGGTCTTCGCCAGCGACTTGCTTATAGGCATCCTGGATCGCGATCCATTGCTCGGTGCTGCGGCCGGAGAGTGCCGCGTAGATGGATTCCTCGTCGGTGCCCCAGCCGCGCACTGCGTTCCAGATCTGGCGTGCGGCCTCGGTCGCCGCGGACTCGCCGCGCAACATCGACATGGCGCGGGAGAGATCATCGCCGGATAGTTCGTCGCGCAGGCGCGCTTCCAGCGTCTCGCCTCCCGACAAGGCAAGATAGGCTTTTTCGATATCGGCAATCTCGGCCGGCGACCGGCCGGCGAGCGCGTTGAAGATCGCCTGCTCGTCGGTGCCCCAGCCGTCGACCGCGGTGCGGATTTCCGAGGCGATCTGTTCGGCGGCGCTGCGGCGTTGGCGGATGCTGCCTTCGGGCGTGCGCAGCGAAGCGGGGACGGTGAACGCCTCGCTCTCGGCCATGCGATCGGCCTCCTGCTCGTAGCGGTCGTTCGGGCGCGATTGATAGCCGGCGGGCGGCCCGTCCGGCCGATGTTGCTGCCAGACATGGGCGAGCTCGTGCGACAGCAGGTTGCGGCCGGCAGGGCTATGCGGGCGATAGGCATTCGGTGCGAAGAAAATGCTCGCGCCGCTGGTAAAGGCGACCGCACCTTCGCGCAGGGTGGTGGCGTTGGCGGCGCTGTCGTCATGAATGCGCACGCGATCGATCAGCGAGCCGAGTCCGGGGCGGTAGCGCGCCGCGACGGCGGGCTCGAGCGGTCGGCCGCCGCCGGTATCGAATGCGGCGGAGGCCTCGGCGTCCATCGACGGGTCTTCCGGAGTGAAAGCGCTGTTGGCACCGGCGCGGCGCTGCTGTGTCTGCTTCTTCTTCGCGCAATCGCTGCACGTCTCTCCGCCGGGGCTGTGCGTGCCGCACGCGCAGCGGCGCTGGATGCGCATCCCGCTCGGCGGGCGCGGTGCGGGCGCCGGTCTGGCGAGCGATTGCTGCTGGTTGGTGCTCATAGCGGCTACTTCTTCCCGCCGGGAGCAGCACCGGGCGCGGCGCCACCGGGGGTGCTGCCACCGGGCTTTCCCTGAATGGCTTCGGGCTTGTCCGGGGTCTGACCGCTCATGCAATGGACGTAATTGGCCCAGCTGTCGGCGGCATCGAAACTGCCCTTCTGATCGCAGTCGAAGGTCATGAAATATTGTTCGCCGACATCGGCATTGCCGATGCCTTTCACGTGCGCCATTTCGTGGATCATCGTGCGGATCTGGCCTTCGGGTCCGAGCGGATCAGTGAAGAAGGCCGGGCAGAGCACGATCGGCGGGCGATGGCCGCGGACATAACCGGACCGAGAACCACATTCGGAATCGCCTTTTCCGGCGACCTTGACGTCGACCGTGACCAGCCCGCCACCCATACCGCTGAGGATCCCACCGATCTGTTCCATGTTCGGATTTTCCCAGTCGAACTTGATCTTGGCGAGCTTGCGCGCCTCTTCGAACTGGCTGGCGCCCTGGATGCCGCTGGCCTTGAACATCGCGACCTGGGTGCGGATTGCGGCGGCGCGGCGGGCGTCCTCGATCACGCCCTTCTGCTTCGGGTCGGGCTCGACCGGCTCTACGACCTTGGCCGGGGCAGCCGCAGCCGCATCCTTGCCCTTTTCGTCGAGCTGCGGGGCAAGCGTGCCAGCGCTGCCCGATACCTGAGCGAGCCGACCGGCGACGACCTGATCCGCCGCCCGATCCGCCTCGGCCTCGAGATGACCGACATCGGCGACCATGCCCTCCGCGGCGAAACGCTGGATGTCGCCGCCGACGCCCTGTTGCTGGATGGTGTGGGTCAATTCATGCGCGAGCAGGCGCTTGCCGCCGGGGGTTTGCGGGGCGTACTCGCCCGCGCCGAAATGGATGCTCTGACCGACGGTGAACGCGCGGGCGTTCATGGCCTCCGCCGCGGCATGGCTGGCCGAATTGTCGTGGATGCGGACGTCGGAAAAATTACGGCCGAAACCGGACTCCATCTCGGAACGCACCGCAGGGTCGATCGAGCGGCTCGAGCCATTCGGGATCTCGACGGCATTCGATGGTGCTTCGGCGCCGGTCTGGTCGGCGTTACGCTGAACCTTGTTGCGAGCGCAGGCGCTGCACTGACCGCCGCCCGGCGCGTGCGTGCCGCACCCGCATTTACGCTGCACGAGGAGACGCGAGGGCGGCTGGGGTTGCCTGCCCAGGCTGTTCCACCGGCGGCTCATCGCGAGATCCCCCCGAAGACTGCTTGGCCGATCTGCGAACCCAGGCCTTCGGCACCGCCTTGGTTGGCACGGATGGGTTCGGCGCGCATTTGGGAAATGTTCTGTGCCCGAAGCAGGTCGCTCGGAAGCGCATTCCCGAGTAGCCGCGCCAGCTCCGCTTCGACTGCAGCCTGGACCAGTGGGCCTTCATGCGTGCCGACGGGCAATCCGTCGAGTACCAGCCGATCGATATGGAGGTTGACGATCATGCGACGCCTCCGATGCTTTCCAGCCAGCGGAAATCGGTTTCGTTGATAGGCTTTTCGAGCTTGAGGAACTCGCCGCGGGCGGATTCGAGCACGATCGGCATGGTCAACGCGCTGCCGGCGGCGACCGCGGAGAAGGCGGCGTTGAGCGCAACATTGTGGATGCTACCGCCAGTGAGGTTGAGACGTGCCAGCCGATCGAAATCGAGCGTGCTGGTGTCGACTCCTTTCGGGAACGCCTTGCGCCAGATCGCGCTGCGTTCGGGAACGCCGGGGAAGGGGAAGTTGACGATGAAACGCAGTCGCCGGACGAAGGCCTGATCGAGCGACGCCTTCATGTTGGTGGTCAGGATGGCGAGACCGCGATAGCCCTCCATCCGCTGGAGCAGATAGTTGATCTCGATATTGGCATAGCGATCATGGCTGTCCTTGACCTCGCTGCGCTTTCCGAACAGCGCGTCGGCTTCGTCGAAGAACAGGATCGCGCCGCCATCCTCGGCCGCATCGAACAGTTTCCGGAGGTTCTTCTCGGTCTCGCCGATGAACTTGCTGACCACGCCCGACAGATCGATCCGGTAGAGCAGCAGGTTGAGTTCGCGCGCCAGCGCCTCCGCCGCCATCGTCTTGCCGGTGCCGCTGTCTCCGGCGAACAGCACGCTGATCCCCAGTCCACGGGTCAGCCGGTCGCGGAAGCCCCAATCGTCATAGACCGCGGTGCGGTTGCGCACCTGGGCGGAGATCTCGGCCAGTTGCGCGCGCTCACGGGGCGGCAGTTCGATATCGTCCCAGCTCGCCTTGGGCGTGATCGCCTGGGCGAGTTGATCCAGCGCCGGGCGGGTCTCCTCGAGCGCGGCATTCCACAGCGCGGCATTGCGGTTCTCTGCGGGTTCGGTGCGTTCTGCGATCGTCTGGATCGCGGACTGATCGAGGCTGAACTGGCCGGCGAGCAGCGCTGCCTGGTCGGCGGCGTCCTTGCCCAGCGCAGCGAGCCAGAGCTGATGCTGCTCGGCGGGAAGCGGCTTGGTGACCTCGAAGCTGAGAGTGGCGCGCGACAGGCCGCGCCGGGCAGCCTGCGTCGCGGCGAAGACCAGGCCACCACAGCGATTGAGCAGGCGCTCGATCGCCTGGACCTGCCCTGCCTCGACATCGTCGGCGTCGATATAGAGGGCGAGCGGCAGCAGCGCTGCCTCGCGTTGCCAGAGGCGGACGAAGGTCTCGCTCTCGGCCTGCGCGGGTGGGGCGACGTCGCCGCGCAACCTATACAGGGTCATGCCGAAGCGCGCGGCAACGGCTCGCGCGATGGCGAGCTTGCTGGCGCCGGACGCGCCGAGCAACTGGAACAGCGGCGGCTGGGTACCTTCGGCGAGCATGCCGGCGATCGTGTCGGCGATAGCCGCCTGGCTCGGTGGCAGCATGACGCCGCTGTCATCGGCGACATTCTCGAGCAGTGGCGCGAGCCGGTCGTCGAGATAGTTGAGGCCCTTGATGTAATTGACGATCCGCTCGTCGGCGCGCAGCGCGCTTGCGACCAGCGGTTGGGAGGCAGGCTGGTGGATCTCGATCAGCCGCCAGTAGCGCAACGGCCGTTCGGGAGACATCACGTCCCAGGCGGGATTCTCCAGTGCGGCAAGCGCCAGCTCGAAGGTCGGTCCCTTGTGGCTAGATCCGGACTGGGCCTGGGCGCAGAGCGCACCGAAGCCGGTGTCGAACTCCATCGCGGCGCTCATTAGCAGCAATTGCCGTTCGAACTCGCTGAGGCCGAGGCGCTGGCTGAGCACGACGAGTGCCGGGACATATTTGCTGCTCGCGTCGGGCGTATCCTCGGCCGCTTCGGGGCCGGCGATGCTGTCGACGGGGGGGGCGACCGGTTCCGCCTTGGCGGCGGCGGCGCGCGGGCGGAACCAGTCGCGCAGTCCAGCCGCGTGCGGCTGGACGGTAGCGGCGGTAGGTAGCGGCAGGGTCTCGTCGGCGAGCGCGGCGATCCGCTTGCGCAGCGCGCGCAGCTCGGCGTCGAGGTAGCGATTGTTCGCTTCGATCCAGCGGTCGATGTCGCTCATGACACCACCAGCGTCTGTGCGGGATCGAAGGACGGCAGCGGCGGCGTACCCGTCAGGATCACCGGAATGCTGTCGACGCCGTCAACGCGCAGCCGGACGACGTAGGAACCGGCATCGACGACCTGGGGCACGGTGAAGTCGAGCGTGCTCGACTTGGTCAGGTCGGCGGGAGTGTCGATCGTATCGGGCTTCACCTGACGATCGCCGAAAATCAGCAGCACGCGTTGATCGGGGTGCAGGCGTGGTTCGCAGCGGACCGTAAGCGTGACGTTGCCGGTCGCCGCGGTGAGCGGCGCGACGGTGATCCGCGGTGCGAGGGCGAGTGGCAGTGCATTGCTCGACATCGGCGGCACGCCGGGGCGGGTCTGGCGGAGCGAGACAAGATAATAGCCCGGGTGCCAGCGGGACAGCGCGTCGGGATCGTCAGCCACATCGGCGACAGGCAGGCTGAGCTCGCCTGGATCGGCGGTGGTCACCGGCGCAACGACGATCTCGTCGTCGCTCAGGCTGTTGGTGAGGACCGCAACGGTATCGACGGTGGAGAGGTTCGTACCGGTGACGATGGCGGCCTCGCCCAAGCGGATCGCGGACTGGGCATGCGGGAGGCGCAGGGCGTCGAGATTGGGCAGCAGGCCGGCGACCGCGATCGGCCCGCGGTCCGCCGCGCCGCGGGTGAGCACCGGCAGCGGTGCGCGCGCCGGGCGGCGGCTGTCGATCAGGATGACGCCGACTTCATAGGCGACCGAGACGCGGTACTGCGACTGGAAGATCGTCCAGAGTTTCGACATCTCCTCGATGTTCATCGGTCGCAGCGTGATGCGGACGCGCTCGATCTGGTTGCCGAGATCATTGCCGGCTAGCGCTGCGGCGATCTCTGCGCTGCCGAGCAGCGGATGATCGTTGAGCAACCCCATCGCGCTGCCGAGCACGCGGTGGCTGGTCGAATCATTGTCGGATTCGCCGCGCCCCCAGGCGGTGAGCAGATAATGGAGGTTGAGCGCCAGCGGCGGCACCCCGGTCTCGCCGGGACGGACCTGTGCGGGGAGGTCATGGTTGCGCCAGGCGGCGGCGACCTGGGTCTCGAACAGGAAAAGGTTGAGCTGTGCCTTGGTGACGCCCTTCCGCGCGAGGTCGAGCGGCTGGGTGGTCACGTCGAGATCGGAAAGATCGGTGTCGATCAGCGGCACGTTGCTGAGCAGGAGATTGCGCAGCGTGGCGGTGGTCGCGGCGATGGCGCGCGCGTTGCTCATCGGGCGCTCCGCTGGCTGAGATAATCGGCCAGGCTTTGCGGCGCCTCGCGCTGCGGGGCCTGCGGGCGGGGCGCTGCGGCGGTCGTCGCTGTGGTGTGCGCGCGAACGTCTATCCGACCGATCGTGATATTGATGACCGGCATCGGCGGTGGGGCGGCGTTGCTATCGCTATCGCTATCGCTGTCGCGGCGGGCGACACGCGGCAATATCTCGGGCGTGCGCGGCTGTGCGCGCGGAACGGGCGGCTTTTGCGGCGCAAGGAAGGTTGCGGTCGGCGTGGCGACGACGCGGGCTGGGTCCTCGTCGCGGACGGTGCGCTTCTCGAGCTCCTGGCGGGCTTCCTCTCGTGGTGCCGGGGCAACCGGCGCAGGTTCCGGCGTCGCGGCGTGGGTGCGATCGACGATGCGCTGTACTTCCAGGCGCACGTCCGGAGGAGCGAGCAGCGCGGGTACCGGGGAGGGCATCTTGCTTGCCTGTTCCGCTACCGGGCGGGGTTGGGCCGCGATCGATGGTCTCTCCTCGATGAGGTCGGAGGCCGGAGCGGGTGCCTCGGTCTCGCCCTGTTTCGATCGGGCGCGACGGCGCGGTGAGGGCGTCGGCAATTCGTCCGTTTCCAGCGGCTCGCGCGGCGCATCGGCGGGTGCGGCGCGCGTGATCGTGCGACGGAGCGACGACGCCGACCAGCTCTGCTCGACCTCCTCGATGCGCTCGAGGGGCTCCTCGCCGCCGCCGGCCAACCGGCCCGCATTCGCGACATCGCTTTCGAAGCGCGACGGCAGCCGCGGCTCGACCAGAGGAAGCGCTCCGACCGCCTTCGCCGCCACGCGCGACAGGAAATCGGGCGCCGCCGCGGTCATCGCGCCACCATTTCGAGATAGATTTGCCGGCGGGTGGGGCTGAGCGCGAGAATGTCGGCCTCGCGCCAGCCATAGGCGCGCGCCAGGCTGTCGATGTCGCGCAGCATCTGCCGCGCCCAGTTATGGATTTCGCGCATCAGAAAGCCGGCGATGTCGAAGATCGCGAGGAAGCCATGCGCGCAACCGGCGCAATGGAGTTCGAGCTCGACCACCGCCTGCGGGTCGGCGCGGGCCATTCCCTCCGCGATTGCCGGAAGCAATTCGGGCGGCAGCGCGTCCGGTGGCATATCGGTGGTCACGCAGCGTGCGAGCAGTGTCGCGCGCGCGATCTCCGCGTCGGCACTGGCGGGGATTGCGAGCAGGTCGTTTGTCGCCGGTGGGCGGAAGGCGACATGATGACCCGCCGTCTCGATCGCGAGCGTCGTGCCGGTGTCGGGGGGCACCCGCACATCGTCGACCGCGAACGACGCCTCGAGCTGCGCGCCGCACGCCGGGCACGCGACGATCGTCGCGAGATCGGGACCGAACAGCGTCTCGCGCAGGTCGAGCAGCTTCGCATCGCGAAGGCCCAGCGGCAGCGCGGCGATCTCGGCTTCGCTGGACCCCGGCGTGACGGCAGCGAGCAACGCCACGACCTGGCGCTGCAAGGGCTGTCGCAAACCGCGTTCCCAGACATCCAGCACGATGGAGGGGTCTGGCGGTGTCACTCGTGGTTATCCGGCCGGTTCGGTGAAGGTAGGCTCGGCGGGCTCGGCGACTTCGTAATCGCGTTCCCAGCCTTCATTCTCCAGCTTGATGTGCTGGATCGCGATCGCGTTGGCATTTGCGTCGAGATCCGGCAGCGCCTGATATTCCGAGACCCAGCAGCGGAAGATCTTGTAGGCGAGCGCGACCTGACCGGCCTCGTTGTAGACCTCGAGGATCAGGTCCTTGCGGAAATCCTTGAGCGAGGTTTCCGCGCCGAGACCGGAGCCGTAGTTCCATACCTTGTTCGCCCATTGCTCGAAATCGACGTCGTGGGTAACCCCGCGCTCGAGCGTGATCGCGTCGAATTCGGTGCGACCGGGCGACTTGCGGCTGCTCGACGGATCGCCCCCCTCGCGATGCTTGACCACTTCGGTCGTGCGTTTCAGGCCGGTCACCTTGCTGATGCCGGCGACGTAGCGCCCGTCCCATTTAACGCGGAACTTGAAGTTCTTGTATGGATCGAAGCGCGACGCATTGACGCTGAACTGTGCCATGACTGTGCCTCCCCCTTAGACCTGGATCTGGCCGGCGATCTGCTGGAGCTTGACGATCACGAACTCGGCAGGCTTGAGCGGCGCAAACCCGACGACGACGTTGACGATGCCAAGATTGATGTCGTTCTGCGGCGTGGTTTCCTTGTCGCATTTGACGAAATAGGCCTCGGCCGGGGTCTTCCCCTGGAACGCTCCCTGGCGGAACAGCCCGTTCATGAACGCGCCGACATTGAGCCGGATCTGCGCCCAAAGCGGTTCGTCATTGGGCTCGAACACCACCCATTGCGTGCCCCGGTAGAGGCTCTCCTCGATGAACAATGCCGTACGGCGAACCGAGACATATTTATATTCGTCACCGAGCTGATCGGCGCCGCGCAGCGTGCGTGCGCCCCAGACGACGCGACCGTTGGTGGGAAAGGCGCGCAGGCAATTGATGCCCAGCGGATTGAGCATGCCGTTCTCGGCATCGTTCAATTTTACCTGCAGTCCCTGGATGCCGTTGAGAGCGGCGTCGAGCCCCGCCGGCGCCTTCCAGACCCCGCGCGCGCTGTCGGTTCGCGCCATGATGCCGGCGACAGCGCCGCAGGGGACGAACTGGTCGATCTGGCTGTCGCGCAACGGATCGGCTTCGAGCAGGGGTGGGAAGTACAATGCGGCGTTGCGCGCAGCGTCTCCGGCGAACCCGAGCGATGCGAGCCCGGCGACTGACTTGTCGGCGGCGGTAACCGGATTGGTGCTCCATTCGAACGGCGAGTCGACCAGCAGCATCGCGCGGTGCAGCTGGCAATAGGCCATTGCGTTCTGATAAACCGTGGCGGAGGTGCTCTGGCCACGCGCATCGGGTGGGATGCAGAGCAAATTGAACAGGTCGGCGCTGTCGAGCGCGTAGAGACCGGTCTTGTTCGCCTGGTTGCCGATATAGGTCGCGTCGATCAGCGCCTTTCCGTCGTCACCCTTCATCGCCGTCTCCGCGGCGGTGACCTTGTCGCGCGCCGCGGCGATCTTGGTGAGGTCGCCACCCTTGATCTCCGCGGCGAGATCGACCTCGGCGAGACTTGCGGGGTCGCTGAGGGGCGCGAGCGCCTTGGCGAGATCGGAGACGGCCTTGTCGATATTGGCCTGAACCGGCGGCTTGGCGGCACGGGCGGCAGCGAGTGCGATATTCGCGGTGTTCGCCTTGGCGAGTAACGGCATCTTGTAGCTGGTGCCGTCGGGGACGGTAGGCGGAATAGCCACCGGCCAGGTCGCCAAGTTGGACTCCGCCGCGAGCACACGATCGACGCGGCGAGCGTTGTCGGTGACGGTGACGTTGAGGAAGCGCTCGGTCGTGTTGCCGTTGCGGATCGTCAGGTTGAACAGCGCGTCGTCGGCGCCGAGTCCGAGCTGGGTGCGCACTTCCTGCGATCCCCCTGGCTCGATCGACATGCGCAGCTTGCGACCCCAGATACCGGGGCTCGCCGCAGCGAGCGTCAGGCCGTCGACCGCGAGCGTTGCGATCGCGTCGCTGGGCGTTGCGGGATCGTTATAGAGCCGGACGATCAGCGCCTGCGATCCGCCGTTCACATAGAAGTCTCGCACCGCGTAGCTGAGCGGACGATCGACCGCTAGGCCGCCAAAGCGTCTCTCGAAATCGCCAAAGCTGTTGATGACGACGGGATCGTTGGTTGGTCCGGAGACGGTTCGGCCCATAAAGGCCGCGATCGATGTAGCGACACCCGTGATAGTCCGGACCCCGCTGGGGATCTCCTCGATATAGACGCCGGGATAGCTCACTGCGACTGGCATCACGCACCCCCTCTATGAGATCGTTTCCAACACCTTCTCGAATTGCACGCCTTCCCGGCGCCTGATCCGGACGAAGCTCCGCCAGGCAAAGATGAGCTGTCGATTGAATCAATCGTGCGGCCTCGTCTGCGCCGTAACGTTCTAAATATGTTCGTGTGTCAGGAAGATTGGCACACCGAAGGGAGCGCAGAATCTCTTGAGAGATCAACGTTTCCCTATGTCATCTTTGAACTAATTGTCGTTTATCGCTCGCCAATGTTTGAACAAGGCGCTTACGACTCGATGCGACCGCGGTTAGTAGACCCATGTTAAACCGGCAGGTCAACACGCAACTTCTGCATTACATCCCGCAATCCGCTCATTTCGTCCGAAATGGTGATGAACCCGAAATTGACCTTCCGGCGACCCGCGGCGCCGTCCGCAATGTGGGGCGAAGATCCGTGAAATGATCGACGATCCGATCCTCGTGCGCACCGAAGTCGACAGGCTGCTGCGCCGGAAATGTCGACTCGCTGCTACGGTGCTTGAGTCAGGTGCGTCCCGAGCAGCCGCTAGAGCGGCGCTGCGAGGGAAGCTGGCGAAGATTTGTCCTTACGATGGGCCTGTATGCGACGGCTGAGCGTCCTTCGCTTACGCTCGTCCGGCTGCTTACAATTTGCTTGTGGGAAACCCGTCACGTCCGGAGCGATCCCCTCTCGGGAAAGTGGTTTTGTTCATTGGGAGTTATGGTGGACGCACTTGGGCTCGAACCAAGGACCCGCTGATTAAGAGTCGTGTAAAATCAAGCACTTAGCTGCATTCGTTGCAATATAATGTTAAGCACGCAACAGGATCCAACAACGAGCGACAATACGGTTTTGGTCACAGCTTCGGTCACTGGTCTAGCGACGCAGTTTCCGTTTGAAAGCCCGCCGATTATCGATCGCTTTGTTGGATCCTGGATGCGCCGCCGGCCCTTGGTCGGCATGCAACGAAGGACCGATCATGCAGCATGTTCTGACACGCGAAGAACTCTATGAACGCGTTTGGTCGCGCGCGGTCGTCAAGGTGGCCGCCGAGTTGGGAATCTCCGACAACGGCTTGCGCAAGCACTGCGTCAAGCACGAGATCCCTTTGCCGGACGTGATTTACTGGGGCCAATTCCACGCCGGAAGAAATCCCAGGCGCAAGCCGCTCGGCAGACCGCGGAAGAAGATGCCCGAGCGGGTCATCATCCGGCCGCGTTCCTTGAAAGTGGCCGCGCCGGCGGTGCGCGATGCTGCCGAGGCGGTCCTCGCGCGCAGCACCGAGGTCCCCGAGGTCATCCGACCGCATCCCCTTGTGCAGGCGACGATCGAGGCTGCCCGGCGGGCCATGCCGGAGGAGTGGGATGCCATCGGCAGGCTCGGGTCGAAGTTCTTCAATATTCGGGTCCACCCGTCCGGTATTCGGCGCGCCGAGAGATTACTCCTTGCGCTTGTCGGCACCGCGCTCGCCTGCGGTGTTGAGTTCCAAGCAGGACAGACCGGCCTTGACGCGGTGTATGAGGGTGAGGCGGTTCCAATCGCCTTCATCGAGACCATTCGTCGCAGGCGCCATATGGAGACCGCGGAGGAGAAAGCGGCTTATGACGCTCGGTCGTCTGAACCCGATGACGTCGAGGGCTGGCTGGGGCCAGATGGCGCGCATCTTTCCCCGCTGTACGATTTCATTCCGACGGGGGAATTCCGGATCGAGGTTGGTGGCTGGACCAATGTCATCGGCGCAACCAGGAAATTCAGCGATACGCGTGCGCAGAAATTGGAAACGCGGATGGACGAGATCGTTGCGTCGATCGCAGCCTTTGCGGCGGGCGCCCGGGTCGAGCGAGCCAGGCTTGTCGAACGCGCCCGGATAGTGGGGCTCGAGCGCGCAGAACGCACCCGACGTGAACGTCTTGCCGAGCTGGAAGCGGAGCGCGGTGCTTGGCTCAAGGCAAAGCTGGTCGCGATGGCAGAGCGCGATCGAATGCGCGAACTTCTCCGGGAAATGGAGTGTGATGCGGGTATCGGGGCAGATCACGTGGCGATGCTAGACTGGCTGCGAAGCAAGATCGCGGTGGCGGAACGTAGCTTAGTCTCCGGCGCGCTGGGTGTGGAGGTGGCGAGGATGGAAGCCTTTCATCGGACCGCCTTCAATAGCCAGGTCGCCGCGCCGCAGTATGTGCCCTAGGTGTTCAGTCCCGGCATCTGGTGGATCGGATCAACGATGAACCGGTGTGGCTCTGACGTCCAGATCTTGGCGATGTATTCGTAGGGCGTGAGGCCGCTGAGGGTCTTGAGCCTGCGGCCGAAATTGTAG
>JBEVLV010000181.1:0-22971 GCA_040508955.1 Sphingomonas sp.
TCTGCACCTGCGGATAGATCTTGGTGACCTTGGCCGCAAAGGTCTTGCCCGCCCAGTCCATCCGCGCCTGCTGGCCGACCTGGACCCGGCCGAGATAGAATTCGTCGACCCCGGCGATCAGCTTGTTGCGGCCCGGGCTGTCGATCTGCCCCACCCGTTCGCCGCGCTGGAGCGACTGGCCGACCTGCACCGAGAAGCCCGAGAGCTGGCCCGCGACCGGCGCGCGCAGCTGGAGCACATCGAGATTGGCGCGGGCGATGGCGAGGCCCGACTGCATCGACTGCGCCGCGGCCTGCTGCTGCGAGAGCTGGCTGCCCTGGAGCCGCGCATCGTTGGCCTCGCTGCGTTTGAGCGCCTCGAGGTTGCGGCGACCGAGCTCGTAATCGGCGCTGGTATCGGCGAATTGCTTGCCGGCGATGAATCCGCGCTCGGCGAGCGGCTTCTCGCGCTCATATTGACGCTTCGCCTTGTCGAGCACGGTCTCGGCCGCGAGCACCGCGCGCTCGTTCGACAGGCGGGTCTGTGCGAGCGCCAGCTCCTGGCTGCGCATATTGTTGATCTGCTGCTCGACCTCGGTCTGGCGGGCGAGCGTGGAGAGCTGGAGCTCGGCGTTGGAGAGCAGCGCGATCGGCTGGCCCTTGGCGAGCGTGGCGCCGTCCTCGACCAGCATCTTCTCGACCCGGCCGCCCTCGACCGCGTCGATATAGACGGTGAGGAGCGGCGTGACGCGGGCGCGGAGCGGGATGAAATCGTCGAACGTGCCGCGGGTGACGGTGGAGACGGTGACGCGATCGGCACCGACGATCTGGCTCGATCCCCGCGGCGCGTACCACCAGAACAAGCCGGCGGCGACCAGCACCAGGACAACGGCGATCGCGGCCTTGGCGCGGAGCGAGAGCTTCCGCGTCTCCACGACCTGGTCCATCCCGCTGCCGGTGACCGGCTTGTCCCCGGCGCCACTGCTCTTGATGCGAACGACACCCATGGTCATGCCCCGGAGGCCGCAATCACAGCAGGCCCCGCGCGCAACTGTCCGGATTCGGACACGCCTGTCCGGAATCGAACGTGACATGAAGCGAGGCAAAGCCGAGCTGGACCACGGCATGACCGCCGTTGCCGCCGCCGTCGAACGCGATGTCGAGCGCGAACGGGCGCGAAACCGCCATTCCCAGCAGGGCGCAAGCGGCCGCGAGCAGCAGTATCGTCTTTTTCGCCAACTTATCGGACGGTGGCCGAATCACTGGTGCCCTCCCTCGCTTCGCATTTCCCGCAAAACCATCAGCACGACCCGTGCCAACCGCGGAAAACTGCCATTCTCAGGATTTCTTTAGCTCCGAGTCAGCCTTGGCACGCAAATTGATTGTCCGGAAACGCACAGGCGCTGTACGGGAGTGGACGGCATGGGGAGTGGGCCGGAATTCGATTTTTGCGTCATCATCGATGACGACGACGACATCCTCATGGCGTCGCGGCTGTTGTTGCGCGGCATGTTCACGGAGGTCGCGACTGCGCGCAGCCCGGAAGAGGCGCTGCCGCTGATCCGCGCACGCACGCCCGACGTGGTACTGCTCGATGCCAATTTCGCGCGCGGCGCGACCAACGCCGCCGAGGGACTGGCCTGGCTCGAGCAATTGCTCGCGATCGATCGGGAGATGGTGGTGGTGATGATCACCGCGCATGGCGGCGTGCAGGTCGCGGTGGCGGCGATGAAGCGCGGCGCGACCGATTTCGTCTCCAAGCCCTGGTCGAACGAGAAATTGCTCGCCACCGTCCGCACCGCCGCCTCGCTGCGTCGCTCGCGCACCGCGGCGGGCGTCGGCAGGCAGACGGCGCCGGCGCCGGCGGCTCCCGCAGGGTCGCAACTGCTCGGCGATTCGCCGGCGATGGCGCGCGTCCATTCGCTGATCGCCCGCGCCGCGCCCACCGACGCGAACGTGCTGGTGCTGGGCGAAAACGGCACCGGCAAGGAACTGGTCGCGCGCGAGCTGCATCGCCAGTCGCACCGCGCCGACCAAGTGATGCTCACCGTCGACCTGGGCGCCGTGGCCGAGGACCTGATCGATTCCGAGCTGTTCGGCCATGTGAAGGGCGCCTTCACCGACGCGCGCACCGATCGCGTCGGCCGGATCCAGGCGGCCGATGGCGGCACGCTCTTCCTCGACGAGATCGGCAGTCTGCCACTCCGCCTCCAGCCCAAGTTGCTTACCGTGCTCGAACAGCGCCAGGTGACGCCGGTGGGTGCGAACAGGCCGATCCCGGTCGATATCCGGGTGATCGCGGCGACGAATCTTCCGCCCGAGAAGCTGCGCGACGAGAGTCATTTCCGCCAGGACCTGCTGTTCCGGCTCAACACGGTGGAGATCGACCTGCCCGCGCTGCGCGACCGCCGCGAGGACGTGCCGGGGCTGATCGACCATTATCTCCACCATTATGCCAAGCGCTATGGCCGCGCGGTCCCCGTGCTCAGCGCCGCGGCGCGCACGGCGCTGCTCCACCATGACTGGCCAGGCAATGTCCGTGCGCTGCGCCACGCGCTGGAACGCGCCGTCATCCTCGCACGCGACGGTGCGCTGGAACCCGAGGATTTCGCGCTGATATCCGCCACGCCGCGCATCGCGCCACAAGCGGTGATGGCGCCGCCCAAGGCGCCGGACGACCTCAACCTCGAGCGCGTCGAGAAGCGCCTGGTCGAGCAGGCGCTGAAGAAGCATGGCTACAACATCTCGCTCGCCGCCGGCGAGCTGGGCCTCACGCGCGCGTCGCTGTATCGGCGAATGGAGAAGCATGGGCTTTGACCAGCGCTTCACGATCGGGCTGATCGCCTGGATCGGGGCGCTGGCGCTGGCGCTGGCGACGTGCGTGGCGGCCTTCGCGACGCCGGGCCTCGCTGCGGCGCGGATCGTCGCCATCGCCTTTGTCCTCGCGGTCTTTGCCGGTCTGTGGCGTCACGTCACGCGCACCAACCAGACGGTCGCCCGCTTCCTGGAGGCGCTGAAGTTCGGCGACACGGCGATCATCTTCGATACCGGCGGCGGCGCGGGCTTCGGCGAGCTCGGCCAGTCGCTCAACGAGGCGATGACGCGCTTCCGCGATGAGCAGCGCCGTACCCAGGGCGAGCTCCGCTATCTCGACGCGCTGGTCGACGACACGCCGGTCGCGATTCTCACGATCGACACCGATGGCCATGTCGCGCTGGCCAACAAGGCCGCGCGGCGACTGTTCCGGAGCGGCCACGGCACCCGCGCCGAGGACTTCGCGATCTATGGCTCCACCTTCGCGCGCCGCCTGGCCCAGGAAGGCACGAATGAAGAGCTACTGATTCTCAATATCGATGGCCGTACCCAGCGCGTACTGGTCCGATCGGCTACACTCGAGCGGCTCGGCCAACGCACCCGCGCGCTCAGCCTGCAGCCGATCCAAGGCACGCTCGACGCGGTCGAGATGGCGGCGCAGACCGATCTCGTTCGCGTCCTGACGCATGAGATCCTCAACTCGCTCACCCCGGTGACCTCGCTTGCTGCGACCGCTGCGCAGCTGCTCGCCGATCCCGCGCTCTCGGCCGATCCGCGCGTGGGCGATGCGCGGATGGCGGTGCTCACCCTCGCGCGCCGAGCACAGGGGCTGAGCAACTTCATCGAGGCCTATCGCGCGATCGCCCAGCCGCCGGTGGTGAAGCGCCAAACCTTTACCGCAGCGCCTTGGGCCGCCGAGCTGGCGCGCATCTTCTCCGCCGAGATGCCGGACATTCCGCTGGCGCTGGAAATCTTGCCCGATAGTCTTGCGCTGGACGCCGATCCCGATCTGCTCGCGCAGGTGCTGATCAACCTTCTCCGCAACGCCGCGCAGGCGATGCACGCCACTGAAGCTCCCCGTCTGGCGCTGCGCTTTGCGGCCAACGGCCAGGCGACCGTGATCGAGGTCGAGGACAATGGCCCCGGCGTGCCGGATTCGCTGCGCCAGGACGTGTTCCTGCCTTTCTTCACCACCCGCCAGAGCGGTACCGGCGTCGGCCTGAACCTCGCGCGGCAGATCGTCGTCGCGCATGGCGGCGCGATCGACATACTCGACGCGCCGGGCGGTGGCGCGCTGTTCCGGATCCTGCTCTAGCTCTTCACCGGAAACGCTGGCGCCCCGGGCGGCACCGCGGCGTTGCGCCAGCGCTCGACAGGCACGACCTCCACCCGCCCGTCGGGCAGGCGCCGGCGCTGGATCAGCGTCGCGGTCTGCTGGCTGGTGCCGCCGATCGTCGCACGGGTACGCACCCAGAAGGTGTTCGAGCGAAACGACGCCCCCCACGGCATCGACGCATTCTGGTCGGTCAGGTCCTTGAGCGTCAGATAGCCCTGGCGCTGACGCACCGCCGCCAGCCGCGCCGCGACCAGCGGATCGTGGAACAGGACGCCGAGCAGCTCGGGGTCTGCCGCGTTGAGGTTGAGCGAGGTCTTGCCCGGCAGCGCGGTGACCAGCCGCTCGAGCCGGTCGACCACCTTGGGGTCGATCCCGGCAAGCCGCAACGGCCGGAGATCGGTGACCGGCCCATGCAGCCGCACATATTCGATCGTCGCGACGATCTGCTCGGGCGTCAGCCCGGCACCTTGCCCGATCGTCTGGAACAGCACGACCGAATTGGCCTCGCCCGATCGCAGCGAGTTCAGGTTGAAGCGCCCCTCGGCGTCGGCGATCGCCAGGTCGAACGTGCCGCCCTCGATCGGCGCGCCGGACTCCGAAAGTTTCGCCCAGGGCTCGCCGACATGATCCTCGTCCGGCGCCACCTCGGCATCGCGGCGCAATGCCACCAACGCCGAGAGTTCGCCGCCGCGCACCACCGCCAGCGCCCGCGAGGCCTCGCGCATCCGGAGCCCGCGATCGAGCGCCAATTCCTCGCGACTGATTAGCAATAGCACGATTCCGCTCGCGATCGCGACGAACATCAGGACGTTGACCAGGATCATGCCGGTCTCGTCGTCGCGGGGCTTCATGGCTGCGCTTCCTCGGCGCGGGCGGGTAGCGCGACGACGCGGCGGAGCGTCACCGGCGTGCCGCCAGGACCCACTACCTCCAGGTCGATCGAGACCGCACGCGGCCAGCGATCGCGCGACTTGTCGTCGAGCGGCCAGCGATCGACCCAGGCGCCATCCCAGAAGCGCCATTGCGCGCGGGCGACGCCCGGCAGCAGCAATTGCGGCGCCGGCCCCGCCCCGCGTACCAGCACACCGCCGGCCACGCCGTATTTCACGGGCACCGAGATGCCGCCATAGCCCGGCGCGGTGCGCGTGAACGAGATGCGGTTGCCGCCGCCCTCGATGGGGCCGCTCGAGACCTGATCGAGATCGCTGGTCAGCACGAACATCGTCCGTTGCAACGCCGCCAGCCGGTCGAGCCGGCCTTCGGTACGCTGGTTGACGTTGATGATACCGTCGACCAGCGCCAGCCCCGCCACCGCGATCAGCGCGAACAGGCCGAGCGAGATCATCAATTCGATCAGGGTGAAGCCGGATTGCCCGGCCTCGAACCGGTCTTTCACGATCCCGAGCTCACCGCCACCGGTTCATAGCCCGCCTTGCGCGCGACGAGGATGGCGAAATCGCGCGCGACCGAGCCGTCGGTGCGGAAGCGCACCGGGCCGGTGACGCCATGGAAGCCCTTGCCGTCGAGCAATCCCTGCGTGTTGAGCACATTGTTGCCGCGCAGCGTGTTGACGATGCCCGCCGCGTCATAGGCCAGCGCGGTGATCGTGCCCGGATTGCCGCCGTTGCGCGCCGCGAACTCGCTTGCGAAGGTGCCGAACGCATTGGGATCGGGTGCCGCGATCCAGGCCCCGTCGAGCGCCTCCAGCGCCTGCGGCCGGTGATCCAGGCCCTGTAGCGTGCCGAGGAACTGGATGCCGGTATCGCGCAAATTGCGTGCCGCTGCCAGCACCGCCTCGCCGCTGCCGGGAAGCAGTACCGCATCCGGTGCGTCCCCGGCGGTGGGCAGCGGCTGGCCCGATTTCACCTCGAGAACGCGGATCGCCAGGCCGAGCTCGCTTTCCATCTGTCCGGCCGAAAGCGCCGCCGCGACGCTCCAGGGCGAGCCGTCGTCGATCACCGCGACCGACTTGACGCCGCGGCCGCGCGCATAGCGCAGGATCGCGCTCGTCACCTGTCCGGCGGTGATCCCGAAGATCCAGGTGCCGGGCTGGCGCAACACCGCGTCGTTGCTGAAAGCGATGATCGGCACGCGCCGCGCGACCGTGCTCGATACGGCCGGAACCTCCTCGGCCAGCAGCGGCCCCAGGATCATCGCGGGATGTTGCTTGAGCGCCTTGGCGGCGGCGGCGGCCGCGCCCGCGGCGGTCCCGCCGGTATCGAAGGCCAGCACAAAGGCGCTGTTTTCCGCGAGCAACGCCGCCTGCCGCATGCTAAGCCCCAGCTGCGCTCGCGGGCCCGTGAGCGGCACCAGCAGGGCGACCGGACGCTTGTCCTTCTTCTCTGCCGAACGAGCGAACGAGGGAAGCGCGACCGATGCCGCTGACGCGACCAGGCCTGATTGCAAGAACCTCAGCGCTGCGCGTCGGCTCATCGCCGACTCCGGAAATTGGGGGTGTGGCACGGCGGCGTATTATCGTCTTCGCGGTGCTGGGCATAGCCTCCTATGCCCTGGCGATGCTCGTTACCCTGCCGGCCAGCGTCGTGGTGAAGAACCGGCCCTGGCGCACCGGCGTGGCGGGTACGGTTTGGAACGGCGAGGTGGGCGTCGCGGGCGGCAGCAAGCTCGAATGGCACATGGCGCCGCTGCGCTCGCTCGTCAGCCTCGCTTTCGCCGCGGACTGGAAGGCGACCGGCCCGAACACCGATCTGGGTGGGCGGATGCTGGTCCATTTCGGCGGGCGCACCGTGCTCGACAAGGTGAGCGGCGCGGCCGATGCCAGCCTGCTCCAGGCGATCCAGCCCAATTTGCCCTTCACCTGCGACCTGACGATGCAGGTCCAGATGGAGCGGATAGCGATCGGCGGTGGCGCGCAGATGCTCGACGGCAACCTGACCACCGATCCCGGCAGCTGCCGCCCCAAGGGCGCCGGCGCCGCCTCAGCCCTGCCCGCTCTATTCCTCGCCGCGGAGCATATCGGCAACCGTACGATGATCCGTATCGCGCCGCTGACGCAGCGCCGGAAGATCCTGTTCACCGCCGAGCTTGCGGAGGACGGCACGATCGACCTTGGCCTGACGCCCGAGGGAGCGGCGATGATGCCGTTCGTGGGGTTGCCGGGCGGAGCGCGGATTCAGGGGAAGATGTAGACCGTGTCGAAGGCGGGCCAGATCGAACTCCGGGTGCGGATCGTGATCGAGCAGCCGGTACCGGGCGTCCTGCACAGCCTGCAATCCAGGGAAGACGGCCCGCTCGACCCGAAACGCTCGAATGCCGGCGAGGCGCTGGCGTTCGACTTCCCGATCCGCATCGCGCCGGGGCCGAAATTCTTCGGCGATCAGGTGCGGCGCGAAGGGCCGGAGCGGCGCTTCGTCTATATCCGCATCGGCCAGGCTGCCGGCGACTGCGGTTCGCCCTGGTCGCGCCGGATGAAGATCGACATCCACGATACCGAACCGGCATTGCTGGACCGCGCCGCCTCCGGCGAAGGCGTGCTGGAGATCGTCGTCAACGGCACCGGCAAGGACGGCACGCCGGCCTGCGCGACCGTGCGGCCCATCGCGCGCAGAATCGCCTAGGTCGGCTCGACATTCAGGGTTTGCCCCGATCTCTCCGCCTACTCCGTCACCCCGGACTTGTTCCGGGGCCCACCGCGCGGCAGGCCCTGGACGGGAAGCTCTTGCTTAGTCGGTGAGACTACGTGGACCCCGGAACAAGTCCGGGGTGACGAGGGGAAGAAAACCCGGCGAGGTATCCCTGTCGATTGGTCTTGGTCTTGTCGGCCTATACACCGACAAGATTGTTGAGGTTGATGATCGGCAGCAGGATCGCCAGCACCATCATCAGCACAAGCCCGCCCATCACCAGCAGCACCAGCGGCTCGACCAGCGCCACGAGCGTCGAGACCAGGGCGTCCAGCTCGCGCTCGAGCTCGCCCGAGGCTCGGCCCAGCGCGGGCGCCAGCTTGCCGCTCGATTCTCCCGACGCGACGATAGCCACGAGCATCGAGGGAAAGACGTCGGCCTCCTGCATCGCCGCGCGCAGCGAAATGCCCTCGCGAACCCGCGCCGCGACGCCGAACGCCTTTTGCCGCACCCAATGGTTGGGCGTCACCGCCGCAGCGGCGTTGAGCGCGTCGACCAGCGGCACCGCGCTCCCCACCAGGGTTGCCAGGCTGCCGGCAAAGCGCGCGGCGTTGAGCTGGCGGCTGAAGCGACGGAACGGACGGCGCTCGGAGAAGAAGCGGTGCACGCGCAGCCTGTTGGCCGGCACGCGCGCCCAGCGGCCGAAGGCGAGGATGCCGATCGCGATCGCAAGCAGCAGATAAAGCCCGAAATTCTGGAGAAACGCACTGATCGCGATCAGTCCGCGGGTAAGGAACGGCAGGTCGGCGCCGCGCGACACGAACACCTTCACGATGTCAGGCACGACATAGACCATCAGCAACACCATCATGCCGAACGAGACCAGCGCCAGGAGCGCCGGATAGAGCAAGGCGAGCTGGAGCTTCTGGCCGTTCGACTGGCGGTTTTCGACGAACTCGGCGAGATGGTTGAGCACGTCGGGCAATCGGCCCGACGCCTCGCCCGCCGCGACCGAGGCCCGGTAGAATTCGGGAAACGCCTTGGGATGCGCCGAAAGCGCGGTCGCGAAGCTGCGCCCGTCCAGAATCGCGCCGCGCACGTCGAGGAGCAGCGAACTGGTCGCGGGGTGCTCGGACTGGGTAGCAACCAGGCGCAGCGCCTCCTCGATCGCGATGTCCGAGCCGACGAGCGTGGCGATCTGACGCGTTACCGTCGCCAATGCGCGGGGGCTGACCGAACCCCTGCCGAAGCGCGGCAGCTTGATCGAACCGAACGACGCGCCACGCTCGGACGCTATCTCCACCGACAGGGGCAACAGCGCCTGCTCACGAAGCTGCGCGCGCGCCGCCGAAGGGCTGGATGCCTCGATGATCCCCTTCTTCGCCGCGCCGCTGCGATCGGCGGCACGATAGGCATAGGCAGGCATCAGGCCTCGTCGCGCACGACGCGCGCCACTTCCTCGATCGTGGTGACGCCGGCCCGGACCTTCGCGACGCCGTCGTCGAGCAGGCTCGGATTGGCCTTGCGCGCCTGCGCCTCCAGCTCGGCCTCCGAGGCACCATCGTGGATCAGCTTCTGGAAAGCATCGTCCACCGCGACGACCTCGTACAGGCCGGCGCGGCCGCGGAACCCCTCGTCATGGCATTCGGCGCAGCCCAGGGCGCGCCACAGCGTCTCGCCGGGCTTGATCGCATCGCCCAGGAGCAGCGCATCGCCTTCGCTCGCCACATCCTGCCGCCGGCAGCTCGGGCAGAGTTTCCGCACCAGCCGCTGCGCCGCCAGGCCCACGACCATCGGCGCGAGCAGATAGCGCTCCACCCCCATGTCGATCAGCCGCGTCACCGAACCGACCGCGCTGTTGGTATGCAGCGTCGAGAGCACGAAATGCCCGGTCATCGAGGAGCGCACCGCGACCTGGGCGGTCTCCTGGTCGCGGATCTCGCCGACCATGATGACGTCGGGGTCCTGGCGCAGGATCGCGCGCAGCCCGCGGGCAAAGGTCAGCTCGGTGCGGGGATTGACCTGGGTCTGGCCGATGCCGGCAAGCTCATATTCGATGGGATCTTCCACCGTCATGATGTTGCGCTTGCGATCGTTCAGCCGGTTGAGCGCGGCGTAGAGTGTGGTCGTCTTGCCCGAACCGGTCGGCCCGGTGACGAGCAGCATCCCGTGCGGCCGTTCGAGCAGGCGCGCGAATACCTCGCGGTCGCGCGCGCTCATGCCCAGCACTTCCATGTCGAGCTTGAGCGAGCCCTTTTCGAGCAGGCGCATCACCACGCGCTCGCCATGCTGGGTAGGGATCGTCGAAACGCGCGCGTCGACGTCGTGCCCGCCGATGCGCAGCGTCACCCGACCATCCTGCGGGATGCGGCGCTCGGCGATGTCGAGCTTCGCCATCACCTTGATGCGGCTGACCAGCAGCGGCGCGAGCGCGCGCGGCGGCTCGATCATGTCGCGCAGCACGCCATCGACGCGGAACCGGACCACGAGCCGCTTCTCCTGCGTCTCGATATGCACGTCCGACGCGCCTTCCTTCACCGCTTCGAGCAGCAGCGCGTTGATCAGACGGATCACCGGCGCGTCGTCGCGGGTGTCGAGCAGGTCGTCGATCGAGGCGGCGCTGTCGGCCAGTGCGGCCAGGTCCATGTCGCCCAGGTCGATGTCAGCCGCGGCCCCCGCCCCACTATAGGCCTGGCCCAGCGCGGCATCGAACACGTCGCCGGCTACACTGACGAACCGCGCGTCCGGCGCGATGCGCTGCACCTCCAGCAGTCCGTCGAGCGCGGCGTCGGCGCGATGGACGCACTCCACGCCGTCCGGCCCGGCACGCAGCAGCACGCCGTTTCGCCGGGCGAAGCTGTACGGCAACGTCGCGGGCATGTCCTCGAGGGTTCGCGTGTCGGTCACTGCGCGAAATCCACCGACGCGGAGATGCGGCCGGCGGCCGGGCGACGCTGGATCGACAGGCGGCGGACGCGCAACTCGCTGGTCGCGCTCAGGTCCGCGAGCCAGGCCATCAGCGAGTCATAGGTGCCATCCGCGATCGTCGCGCGCACGCCGCCGGGGATCGCATCGGGCGTGGCGACGATGCCGAAGCTGGTCGCGGAGCTGCTCACCACCTGCGCCGGCGGACCCTGGCGGCGGGGTGCGGCGGGCGCACCCAGCGTGCCCGCCGCGCGGATGCGCGCGGTCAGCGTCTCATAGGTGCGGATGTCCGAAAGCGCCTCGGCGCGGGCCGACTGGAGCGGCTTGATCACGCCATAGACCAGCACGATTCCGGCAAGCAGCGCCGCGAGGACGCCGAGCATCAGCCGTTCGCGGCCGCTGAGGCCGTTCCACCAGCTCCCGAAGCGGGCCATCCCTGCGTAGAGCGCGGGCAAACGGGTGCGGATCACGCTCATGCCGCGCTCGCCGTAATCCGGATCGAACCGTCGGGCGAGCGGGTTGCGGTGGCCCGAACCTGTGCCGCGCGCAATGCCGCATCGATCCGCGCGACAAGCCCGGGATCGCTGCCGTCGACATCCATCGTCAGCGTATTGCCCTCGAACGCCATCTGCCGGACGCTGAGCGCACCGCCGAGCGGTTGCAGCGCCCCCGAAACGCGGGTCAGCAGCGGCAGGAATGCGTCGGGCGCCCGGCTCCCGCCCTTGGGCAGCAGATCAGGGATCGTCGCCTTGAGGTCGCCGCTCAGATTGGCGCCGGGCGCGGCCAGCCCTGCCACCGCACGCGTCTCGGCGGCGCGGCGATCGGCGATCGAGCGCAGCATCAGCGTATCGGCAAAGGCGATCGCGGTATGTGCCGCCGCGCCGATCGCGACGATCCAGCCGAGCCGGCGCCAGAAGGTGGAACTGCCCGGACGCCGCGCCGCGTAGCGCCCCTGGCGCAGGTCGAGCGCCGGCGAGAGCAAGCGTGTCGCCAGCGGCCCGGGCGCGAGCGCCGCGCGGCCGAGCATCATCTCGGCAGGCAGCGTAGTGCCATAGGCGCGCGCGCCGGGCTTGCCGGCCGCCTCCCATGCCGGACCGAGCAGCGGCGACGGCACTGCAAACCCGCTGCCGTCGCCGGCGCGAACCAATGCGCGAAGCTCACCCAGGTCGACCGCCCATTCGCCTTCGGGCGGCTGTGGCAGCGCCAGCGCGTCCGGCACCATCGCCGCCTGCCCGAGCCCACCGGCCTCGGCAAGATCGACCCAGCGTTCCATCACCTCGTGCCGGACCACCCCGACCAGGTAGCGTTTCGGCGCGATCTCCGCGCCCAGCGCGAGATGGAGCGATTCGATCGGCTCGGCGATCAGATCCTCGATCGCGAAGGGCAATGCCTCCAACCGTTTGGCGCGGCTGGGCAACGGCAGGTCGACAGCGAGCAGCCGCACCTGCTCGGTCGGGACGAGAATGGTTGCGGGGCCATCGGCCTCGGCTATGATCAGCCGGCCGCCCGCCAGCGTCCACACGCCCGCGGCGCGCGGCTCCGTGCCCGAAGGCGCATCATTGGCGTTTGAATCGGATGTCACATAAGCTTCATGGGCAGAACGCATGGGATTGGGATGCGCATAGTTTTGAAACAGTTTGGTGACATTGCACCGCTTGGGTCCACAAGCAAGCGCCGCGCCGTGCCCGAAGGCGAGGCCGGACTGACCCTGATCGAGATGCTGATCGTGCTCGTGATCATCGCGATCGTGGCGGGACTGATCACCGCAAACGTGATCGGCCGGCCCGACCAGGCCAAGGCGACGACGACCAAAGGCAACATCTCGAGCATCGAGGGCGCGCTCAAGATGTACCGCCTCGACAATGGCGACTACCCCACCACCGAACAGGGCCTGAAGGCGCTGGTCGAGAAGCCGACGACGCCGCCCGTGCCCTCCAGTTTCCCGCAGGGCGGCTATCTCTCCGCCCCGCCGCTCGACGCCTGGGGCAAGCCCTATGAATATAAATCGGAGGGCGGCGCCTTCACGATTCGGTCGTTCGGCAAGGACGGCAAGCCCGGCGGCGAAGGCGTGGACGCCGACATCGAAGGCAAGGGCTAGCGCGATGCGGGGGGCCGGCTTCCCTGATCGCCGTCCTTCCGAGGCCGGGCTGACTCTGATCGAGATGCTGATCGTGCTGGCCATCATCGGTGTCGCGGCGGGCGCGACGACGCTCGGGATCGGCGCCGCCACCCGCGCGCCCTCGGTCGAGACCGAAGCCCGCCGCCTCGCCACGCGCCTCCAGGCCGCGGCCGACGACGCGATGCTGGGCGACCGCGTCGTCGCCTTCACCGCGCAGAAGCACGGCTATGGTTTCGCGACGATCGCCGCCGACGGCAAGACCGTGCCGCGCACCGACGACGCGCTCGCCTATCACCAATTGCCGGGCGGAATCACGGTGACGCTGAACGCCCAGCCGCCCGTCATCCTGGGCGTCGACGGATCGGGCAAACCGATGTCGGCGGTCATCGAGAGCGGCGCGCAGCGTTGGCTGGTCACCTATGACGGCATGACCGCGACCGCGATCCGGGCGCCGAAATCGTGATATCCTCCCCTCGCCCTTCCGAGGCCGGCTTCTCGTTGATCGAGGCGATGGTCGCACTCGCGGTGCTCGCCATCGCCACCGTGGGCCTGATGCGGGCGGTCGAGTCGCACATCGACTCGACGCGCGGGCTCGAACGGCGTGCGGCGGCGATGTGGGTAGCGGAAAACCGCCTCGCCGAGCTCGATATCGGGGCACAGGCGAGCGCAAGCGAGTTGGTCGAGATGATGGGGCAGCGTTGGCGGGTCGCGGTCGAACGCCGGCGCACCGACGACCCCGAGATTGAGCGCGTGCGGATCAACGTCTTCGCCGCCAGCGAGTCGACGCCGCTTGCATCGCTCGACGGCTTCGTGGACGGACGCAAGGGATGATCGGCCTCAACCTCACCCCGCGCCAGGCGCGCACCACGCTCGACCTGCTCACGGGTGCCGTCGTCGTGTCGGTCGCGGTGGCGTTGGCGGGCCTCACCTGGCGCATCGCCGGCCATGCCGGCACCGGCGCGATCACCGTGCCTTCCGGCCGCAGCGGCCCGGCCGTGCCGCCCGATATCGCCGCGGCCATCGCACTGGCCCCGTTCGGCAAGGCGGCGCTCGCCGATGCGAACCAGCCGACCGCGCTGCCGCTCGAGCTCAAGGGCGTCGTCGCCGCCGTCCCCGCCGAGCTCTCGACCGCGTTCATCGCCGTGGCCGGCCAGCCGGCCAAGCCGTTCCGCGTCGGAGAGGTGGTGAACGGCGCGACGATCCAGTCGGTGCTGCGCGACCGGGTGATCCTGTCGAACGGCGGCCGCAGCGAATATCTCACCTTCCCCGACCCGACCCTGTCGCCCGCCCAGCGCCAGGCCGCCGCGGCTCAGGCACCCGCAGCATCCGCCCAGGTGCCGGGCGCGGCAGTGCCCCCGCCTCCCGCGCCGCCGCCGGGCAACACCGCCGCCGTGCTCGCCCGGTTCGACGCCACGCCGACCAGCGGCGGCTTCCGCATCGGCGACAACGGCCCGCCCGGCATGGTGGCGGGCGACGTGATCCAGTCGGTCAACGGCACGCCGCTCAGCGACCCGCAAGCCGCCAACGCCGCCTTCGCCGCCGCGCAATCCAGCGGCATGGCGCAGATCCAGATCCTCCGCGACGGGAAGCGCCTGACGCTTACCGTCCCGCTCCGTTAGAAGAGAACATCGTGAAGATTCGCTCCGCCCTCACCTGCCTCGCGCTCGCTTCGACCGCGCTCGACCCGCTGATCGCGGTCGCCCAGAACGCGCCGGCGCAGGATGCGGGCGACGTCGTCATCAACATGCGCGGCGTCGAGATCGCCGACGTGGCCGATCAGATCTCGCGGATCACCGGCCGCACGCTGATCCTCGATCCCGCGGTGAAGGGCGTCGTCACCGTCACCTCGGCGACGCCGCTGACGCCGTCCGGCGTCTGGGAGCTGTTCCAGTCGGTGCTGCGCGCCAACGGCTTCTCGGCGGTACGCTCGGGCCGCGCCTGGCGGATCGTCCCCGCGGCCAATGCCGTGCGCGATGGCGGCGTGCCGAGCCGCGGCGCCGCCGGCCAGGAACTGGTGACGCGGATGGTGCGACTGTCGAACGTGCCGGCCGCCGATGCCGCCCGCGTCGTGCGCCCGCTCGTCGCCACCTTCGGCAGCGTCGAGCCGATGACGAGCCCCAACGCGATCGTCGTCACCGATTATGCCGACAATGTCCGCCGGATCGAAGCGATCGCCCGCCAGCTCGATGGCGGCGGCGGCGCGACCTTCGCCACGATCGCGCTCAAGAACGGCAATGCCGCCGATGTCGCCCAGGCGCTGCAGAACGTGCTCGACGAAGGCCAGGGCGGCACGGGCGCGCGCGTTGCCGCCGATGTGCGCAGCAACACGGTGATCATCCGCGGCACGCCCGCCGCGGTGGCCGAGGCGCGCCGGATCGCGGCCTCGCTCGACCAGCCCGGCGGCGCCACGCCGATCACCCGCATGTTCCGCCTGAACTATGCCGACGCCGAGACGGTGACCGATGTGCTGCGCGGCGTGCTGGGCCAGGGCGCATCCGTCGACAATCCCGTGGCGCGCAGCCTTTCCGAAAGCAGTGCCAATCCCTTCGCCCGGTTGAGCACCCCGGCGCAGGGGGTATCGTCATTGCCCAACAGCGCGGCCTCGACCAATGGCGGCCTGGGCGGGGCGATGCAGAGCGCCACCACCAGCCAGCCGACGATGCAGAACCTGCCCAACGCGACGCCGCAGGGCTTCTCCACGCCCGATCTCACCGTCCAGCCTGCGCCTGAGCTCAACGCTGTGGTCGTGCGCGGCACGCCCAAGGCGATCGCCTCGATCGAGCAGCTGATCACCGATCTCGACGTCCGCCGGCCCCAGGTCCTGATCGAGGCGGCGATCGCCGAGATCACCGGCGACGATGCCGAGGCGCTGGGCGTCCAGCTCGGCACCAGCGGCGCGGTGCTGCGCAACCAGGGCGCGGGCACCTCGTTCGACCAGGCAGGCCCCTCGCTCGGCTCGATCCTGAAGGCGCTGAACGTGCCCGCGGGTGCGCTGCTCAGCAACGGTTTCACCGGTAACCTGCGGATCGGCGACGATTTCTCGATCCTCGTCCAGGCGCTCGGCACCTCCACCCGCGCCAATCTGCTCTCGACCCCGCAGCTCACCGTGCTCGACAATGTCCCCGGCGAGTTCGTCTCGGGCCAGAACGTGCCGTTCGTGACGGGCTCGATCCTCACCAATTCGAGCAATGCGACGCCCTACACCACGATCGAGCGCAAGGATGTCGGCATCACGCTGCGCGTCCTGCCGCGGATCAACGCCGGCGACACGATCCGCCTCCAGGTCAATCAGGAGGCCTCGTCGATCGCCACGGCGCAGACCCAGGCGGCGTCGGACCTCATCACCAATCGCCGCGCGATCAACACCACCGTGCTCGCCGACAATGGCCAGACGATCGTACTCGGCGGCCTGACCAGCGACGATTACCAGGATGCGCGCCAGCAGGTGCCGATCCTGGGCGACATCCCGATCGTCGGCGAGCTGTTCAAGAACCGCCGCGAGGAGCATCAGAAGCGCACGCTCTTCATCTTCCTCAAGCCGACGATCCTGCGCGATGGCGCCGATGCCGCAAGCGCCGCCAAGGACCGCTATGCGCGCCTGCGCGCCGACGAGATCGACAACATCAAGCGCCGCAGCCTGCTGCTCGCCCCGCCGACGCCGCGCCTGACGGTCGAGATCGACGGGATCTACTGACGGACCTCAGCCCGCCGGCAGCGGCACGCGCACCCGCTGCGTGCCGCGGCTGAAAAAAGCTGCGTCGATCGCCAGCGACACGAGCTGCCAGCCCTCGACGCTTTCCCCGATGCGGAGCGTGCGGGTGGTCCCGTCGCTGGTGCGGACCAGCGCCACGACATCTTCGCCCAGCCGCCCGACGATGCCCGCGAGCTGCGGCGCATCCGCCGGCACATCCGCCGCTTGAGCCTCGACCACGCCGAACAGGGGGCGTTCATAGATCGCCGCCAGCGGCTGCGGCGAGGCGCCGGCCTGGAGCGGGATCGGCTCGGGTGCCTGACGAGGCACCGGCGGCTGGTGCCATGCGGGGAGCAGAAGAACAGGAAAGGCGAGCGCGACACCGCCCGCCACGGCGAGCGCGATCCGCTCGGCGCGGACGGTCATCGCCATGCCGCCACCGCCTCTCCGCTGAGCCGCACGCCGCCGGGGATCGGCACGACCCGCCAGCTGCGCAGCCGGATCAGCGGTCGCCCGCGCTCGAGCGCGTCGGCGAGCGCGACAACCGCCTTCTCGGCACCCGACACCCGAATGCGCAACACGGCCAGCCCGGGCGCAGCCTCGACCGCGCTGCTCTCCTCCACCAGCACGCCGCCGGCCTTGGCCAGTGCCTGGAGCCGCGCCAGGATCGCCGCGCGGCCACCCGCTGCGTCCCTTGCAGGAATGGCGAGCCCCGGTGCCAGGATCGCCGCCGCAGCCGCCGGCGTTCCTGTTCGCGCTGTCAGCGCGGCGCGTTCGGCGCGGGCCTTGGTCAATTCGCCCAATGCGGTGCCGGTAAACGGTGCCGCGAGCAGGGCGAGCCCCAGGCCAAGCATGACGCCCCAGGCGAGCGGCGGGAGCCTCATCGGTCTTCCGCCCGGAAGGACACGATCATCGCCGCCTCACCCCGCCGCTGGCCGATGTTGCGGAAACTGCCGATCCCGGGCAGCGCCCGCAACGCGGGACGGAGTTGATCGGGATCGGGTCCGGCGATTTCCAGCTCGAGCGCGCCGTCGCGGGTCCTCTCGGCGCGCAGCACGGTGGCGTCCGCCGGCAGTGCGCGGGCGACGACGTCCAGCGTGGCCGCGAGCATCGGCCGCCCGATCGTGGCGCGCATCTGGGCCCGCGCCTGTTCGGCACTCCGCTCCGCCGCGATGCGCGGCGCGAGACGCGCGCCGAGGCCCGCGGTCTCGGCGCGAACCCGCTTTGCCAACAGATCGGCACCTGCCAGCGACACGAGCGGCCCGGCTGCGATCAGCAGCGCAATCCCCGCCGCAAAGCGGCGCCCGCGAGACGACGCTGTGCGCGACGTCTCACCGGAAGGCATCGGGTTCCGTCCAGCCCTGGCGCGTACGGCCGCGCGCAGTCCGCCGACAAGACTGCGGCCTTGAGGTCCGCTTTCGACCGCATCGGGCTTTCCCGCTTCCATGCCCGCCGCTTAACCGGTGCCGGTCCGCGGGCAAAGCGTCATATATCGGTCGTACGATAGTCTCTGTTTTGAAATGCGTATCGCATGATGGCGTAATCCATCCCTCCCAAGGGAAGGACAACCGGGTCGCGTGACTCGGAGCCATCCAGGGGGATATCATGACCGACCCGACCGAGACGATGTTCGGCTATTCCGACGGCGACGTCGATACCAACACCAGCACTGCTCCGACGCTCGGCCAGCTCGCCGACGAACGCTTCTCGCGCCGCCAGATGTTGCGCGGGTCGAGCGCCATCGTCGCCGCGACGATGGGCGGATCGGTGCTCGCCGCCTGCAGCAACAACGCCGATTTCAACGACGATCCCAGTCCGACGGTAAGCGCCGGGGCGGCCGTGACGACCAGTGCGGGCCGCCTGGTAACGCTCACCGGCACCGCCACCGACAATGGCTCGATCGGCGCCGTGGCCTGGACGCAGTCCAGCGGCCCAGCCGTGACGCTGACCACCACCGGCAACACCGCGACCTTCATGGCGCCGGCCGTAGCCGCAACGACCACGCTCACCTTCCAGTTCGCGGCCGCCGACAATACCGCCCACACCGCGGTGGCGATCACGACCGTCACCGTCAACCCGGCGACGCTCGGCTTCACCGCAGTCGCCAAGAACAAGCTCGACGTCGTCAGCGTCCCCGCTGGCTACACCGTGACGATCGGCGCGCGCCTCGGCGATCCGATCGCCGCCGGCGTTGCCGCGTACAAGAATGACGGCACCGACACCAACTTCGCGCAGCGCATCGGCGACCATGGCGACGCGATGCGCTGGTTCGGCCTGAGCGCGACCGGCGCCCGCGACGAGACCAGCTCGACGCGCGGCCTGATCGTGCAGAACCACGAGAACATCAACGCGCAATATCTCCACACGGGCGGCCAGACCTCGAGCGGCGGCGTCCGCCCCGAGGGCGAGGCGCTCAAGGAGATCGAGTGCCACGGCGTCAGCGTCGTCGAATATGCCGAGGGCGCGAACCGCGCCTGGGCCTATGTTCCGGCCGGCACGCTCAACCGTCGCATCACCCCGAGCACGCCGATGGTCTTCAACGGCCCGGCAAAGGGTTCGGATTTCCTCAAGACGCCGTTCTCGACCGCCGGCACGAATGGCCGCGGCACGATCAACAACTGCGCGAACGGCGCCACGCCCTGGGGCACCAACCTTACCTGCGAGGAGAATTGGGCCGGCTATTTCCGCCGCAGCGGCGACAATGCAGCGCGCACCGCGAAGGAAATCACCGCGCTCGCCCGCTACGGCGTGACGAGCACCACCGGCAACAATGGCTGGTCGACCGTGGTGCCGACCGACCCTGCCAACACGCTGTTCCGCCGCTGGGACGCACGCGCGTCCGGCGCGACCGCACTCGACGACTTCCGCAATGAGCCGAACCAGTTCGGCTGGGTGGTCGAGATCGATCCGTACAACGCCACCTCGACGCCGCGCAAGCGCACGGCGCTAGGCCGCATGGGCCATGAGGGCTGCTGGCCCGGTCCGTTCGTCGAAGGCAAGAAGCCGGCCTTCTACATGGGCGACGACGCGGTGAACGAGTATCTCTACAAGTTCGTCTCGAACACCAACTGGGCGGCTGCGGACGCGACCGCGGCGGATCGTCTCGCGATCGGCGACAAGTATCTCGACGCGGGCACGCTCTATGTCGCCAAGTTCAACGCCGACGGCACGGGCACCTGGGTGCCGCTGGTCTATGGCACGGCGCCGCTGGACGCTTCGAACGCCGCCTATCCCTTCGCCAGCCAGGTCGACATCCTGGTCAACACCCGCCTCGCGGCGGACGCGGTGCGCGCCACCCCGATGGACCGCCCGGAATGGACCGCGGTCAATCCGGTCAATGGCGAGGTCTACCTGACCCTCACCAACAATTCGTCGCGGACGCCGGCGAACACCGATGCGGCCAATCCGCGCGCCTATCTCGATCCGCCCAACCTCACCTCGATCAGCAACCGCAACGGCCACGTCGTTCGCCTCAAGGAAACGGGCGGCACGACCGAAGCGACCGCCTTTACCTGGGACATCTATGCCTTCGGTGCCGGTTCGGACCTGGACGCGACCAACATCAACCTCTCGGGCCTGACCGCGGACAACGACTTCTCCAGCGCGGACGGCATGGTCTTCGCCCGCAGCAGCAACCCGGCCGGCCTGGTCAAGCCGCTGATGTGGCTCCAGACCGACGACAGCGCCTTCACCGACGTGACCAACTGCATGATGCTGGCGGCGATGCCGGGAACCGTTGGCGACGGCGGCGCGCGCACCGTCACCAATACCAATGCCGGGGGTACGGCCTTCACCCAGGCGACCCGCGTCGGCGCGGCACCGGGCGCCAATCTGAAGCGCTTCCTGGTCGGTCCGGTCGAATGCGAGATCACCGGCGTGGATTCGACGCCGGACGGCCGCACGCTGTTCGTCGGCATTCAGCATCCGGGCGAGAACGGTACGCCGGCCGCACCCAGCAGCCACTGGCCAGACAGCCAGACGGGTGCCGCGGGCGCGACCGTCCGCCCGCGCTCGGCGATCGTCATCATCACCAAGAACGACGGCGGCGTCGTCGGTCTTTAATTGCTCTTTCGGTGAACTGGGGAGGCTCCTTCGGGGGCCTCCTCTTTTTTGAGAATCGTGTCGCGCCGCAACGCGTCTTCAAAATCCGCGATCGGTCAGGCCGCGATCTTCATCTTGTCGATCATGCCGCGTTCGTCGGGTCGCAGCGTCAGCACCGATACGCCGGAAGCCGTGACGGCAACGGTGTGCTCGAACTGCGCGGAAAGCGACCCGTCCCGCGTCACGACGGTCCAGCCATCGGCCTCGGTCCACACGCTCCGCCGACCCCGATTGAGCATCGGCTCGATCGTAAAGACCATGCCTTCGCGGAGTGCGAGACCGGTTCCCGGCTTTCCGAAGTGCAAGATCTGCGGCTCCTCATGCATCTCCCGCCCGATGCCGTGGCCACAATATTCGCGGACCACGGAATAGCCATGCCGCTTGGCGTGCCGTTCGATTGCCCAGCCTATGTCGCCGAGCCGTGCACCGGGACGAACCGCCCTTATGCCCATCCACATGGCTTCATAGGTCGTGCCGACCAGCCGCTTGGCGGCGGGACTGACCTCCCCGACGAGATAGGTCTTGCTGGAATCCGCGATATAGCCGTTCTTCTCGAGCGTGATGTCGAGATTGACGATGTCGCCATCGCGGAGCACCTCCGCTTGCGAGGGAACGCCGTGGCAGACCACGTCGTTCACCGAAGCATTCAGCACGAAACCATAGCCATATTGGCCCTTGCTCGCCGGTCGGGCCTGGAGATCGTCGACGATGAACCGCTCGACCATCGCGTCGATCTGAAGCGTCGTCATGCCGGCGAGCGGGATGCGATCCAGCAGTTCGAACACCGACGCCAGCAGCCGGCCGGATTCGGCCAGCAATGCCAGCTCCTCAGGCTGCTTCGTCATGCTTCACGAGCGCAAGTGGCTGCACCGAGACGCCTGCGGAGTTGAACTCGCGTTCGATGATCTCGGCGAAGCTGAGCGTAGGATTGGTCTCGCAGAGCATGCCGACCCTGATCCAATAGGCAGCCTGCGCATTGATCGAACGATACGATACCTTGCTCGCCCGGCGCACCTGATCGTGCAGGTCATCCTCTATGTTCACGATACCCATCGGCGGCTCCATATACGATTAGCATATGGATCATATACGAATCGTATATCGGAAAGCTAGAGGGTGTTGCGCTGTCAGCGGTCGGTACGGCTGACGATGTTGGCGATGCCGTCAGGCGTGATCGTGATCATGTGGCTGCCGCCATTGCCGATGCAGTTGGCCCGCCACAGCGGCTTGCCGTCGCGATCGGCCAGGCGCTCGGACGACTGTACGCCGTCGCACTGCAATCCGGCATCCAGGATCGCGCGGATGAACACCACGTTGCGCTGGCGATCGGTCATCGCGATCACCTTCGCGGTGACATTCTCGGCTGCGGCGTTGCCGACGGCATTGCCCTCGGCGACGTCGCTGACATTCTCCTCGGCCGGCACCGCGATATTCGTCTCGCTGTTCGCCGCGTTATCGGCGGCCGGCTGGCAAGCCCCGAGCAACGCCACTGCGGCCAGCGCGGGAAGGATGATTGGCTTCATGTCCGTCTCTCCATTGCCGACGCGCATCCGCGTCCGGCTCGATCCAGCAATGCCGGGGCGGGAGCGAAGTTCCCGCCCGGAATTCAGCGCTGATAGGCCTTGGGCAGCGCGCCTTCCTTCGGGTCCCAATAGCGATCGCGCAGCCGGGTCTGGCGGGTGGTCAGCGGCTGTTCGACGCCGTCGATGAACACCGCGGTCGCGTTGCTGCCGATCTCGAGCGGATCGCCGTCCCAGATCACCACGTCGCCGTGCCGACCCGGCTTGAGCGAACCGAAATCGGCGCCCATGCCCAGCGCCTCGGCCGGCTTGGAGGTGATCGCCGCGAACGCCGCATTCCAGTCGAGCCCTGTCATCCCCGGCACGCGGGTGATCCCCACCAGATTGCCGGCGAACTGCTTCTCCCAGCGTGCCTGGCGCGCCTCGTCCTGGCCGATCGTGCCGATGCCGACAAGCACGCCCGCCGCCTTCATCCGGCCGATATTCGACTGGGTCGCGGCGAGCTGCTCGAACGAATCCGGCAGGTCGTTGAGCGCGGTCGCGATGACGGGCACGTTCGCCGCGGCGATATCCCTGGCCACGGTCCAGCCCTCGGTCGCGCCGACCAGCACCATCCGCAGCTGCGGCATCTCGCGCTTCAGTCCCAGCATGACCAGGATGTCGGATCCCCGCTCGACATGGACCACCAGCGGCACCTTGCCCTGGATCACCGGCTGAAGCGCCTCGGCATCGGCGCGGGTCAGGAACGCGTCCTTGCCGCGATCGGTGTAGCTGGCCGGGTTGCGCGCATAGTCGCGCGCCTCGAACAGCGCGTTGCGCAGCGTCGCCAGCGCGGCGGGGCGGCTGCCCCCGGCGCTGCCTGCACCAGCCTCGCCATATTCCATGAACTGGAAGGCGCGCGGG
>JBEVLV010000182.1:0-28633 GCA_040508955.1 Sphingomonas sp.
CGGGTCGCAAACAACCGATAACCACATAAACAAGGTCAGGGTCTGGAAATGTACAAGCGCCTGTTACTGGCCGGCATCGCCGGAATTTCGCTCGCCGCCACCGCCGTGTCCGCGCAGACGGTGCCCGTGCCCCCGCAGCTCGAGGCGTATATCTCCTACGCCTATACGAGCCAGCTCGCGACGCCGGACACCGGCGACAAGGTCGCCTGGGTCGAGATGCACAAGGGCGTGCGCAACGTCTGGGTCGCGCAGGCGCCCGATTTCGTACCGCACAAGCTGACCAATGGCACGCAGGACGACGGCCAGGACCTGACCTCGGTCACCTGGTCGCCCGACGGCAAGACCCTCGCCTGGGTCCGCGGCGAGGTCGAGCATAACGGCTGGGCGAGCGGCGCTCCGGCGAACCCTGCCTCCTATGTCACCCAGCCGCAGGAAGAGCTCTGGGTCTCGGTCGCCGGCGCGCCCGGCGTGAAGCTGACCGAAGGCGCCAACCCGCTCTTCTCGTCGACAGGCCAGCTCGTCTTCCTCAAGGACGGCCAGGTCTTCACCGTCGATCCCAGCGGCCAGGGCAAGCCGACCAAGCTGTTCTACGATCGCGGCCGGGTCGACAGCCTCGCCTGGTCGCCCGACGGCAGCAAGCTCGCCTTCGTCTCGCGGCGCGGCAACCACAGCTTCATCGGCGTCTATTCCGGGGCGGACAAGCCGCTGACCTGGCTGGCGCCGACCACGTCGTTCGACGACAATCCCGCCTGGTCGCCCGACGGCACGCGCATCGCCTTCGCGCGCCGTGCCGGCATCGCCGACATCCTCGCCGCCTCGGCGGGCGAGAAGCCGAACCCCTTCTCGATCTGGGTCGGAACGGTTGCCGACGGCAGTGCAAAGCGGGCCTGGCTGAGCCCGAGCACGCTCAACGGCTCCTTCCCCTCGGTGCCCGACGGTCTGAACCTGATGTGGGGCGCCGGCGACAAGCTGACCTTCCGCGCCGAGATGGACGGCTGGGCGCATCTCTACGCGCTGCCTGCCGCCGGCGGTGAACCGCTCCTGCTCACCCCGGGCAACTTCATGATCGAGCATGTCTCGATGACGCCGGACC
The DNA here is from genome assembly GCA_040508955.1 of Sphingomonas sp. Lineage (GTDB taxonomy): Bacteria > Pseudomonadota > Alphaproteobacteria > Sphingomonadales > Sphingomonadaceae > Sphingomonas. The sequence goes on from JBEVLV010000182.1 coordinate 1,094, forward strand.
GCAAGGCGCTGCTGTACAGCGCGAACGCCGGCTCGACCGAAGGCGATATCGATCGCCGCCACGTCTTCCGCGTCGGCGTGGACAAGCCCGGCCCGGTCGCGCTGACGCCCGGCACCGGCCTCGAATGGACGCCCCAGCCGCTCGCGGGTGGCAAGCTCGCCTATATCGCCTCGACCGCGCAGGTGCCGCCGCGCGTCGCCATCGCCAATGCCGATGGCCGCGGGGTGCGCCTGCTCGACGGGGATCCGGCACCCTACCCCTCCAAGCAGCTGATCGCGCCCAAGGCGGTGACCTTCACCGCGGCGGACGGCAAGACCGTCTACGGCCAGCTCTTCCTGCCCGCGGGCGGCAAGGCGAAGAAGCCGGCCCTGGTCTTCGTCCATGGCGGACCGCCGCGGCAGATGCTCGTCGGCTGGTCGTACATGGACTATTACACCCACAGCTATGCGATGAACCAGTATCTGGCCTCGCGCGGCTATGTGGTGCTGTCGGTCAACTACCGCCTCGGCATCGGCTATGGCCGCGCCTATCAGCATGCGGAAAAGGCCGGCGCGAGCGGCAATTCGGAATATCAGGACGTGCTGGCCGGAGCCGCCTATCTGAAGGCGCTGCCGCAGGTCGATGGCGAGCGGCTCGGCATCTGGGGCGGCTCCTATGGCGGCCTGCTGACCGCCCAGGCGCTCGCGCGCAACAGCGACATCTTCAAGGCGGGCGTGGATTTCCACGGCGTGCATGACTGGACGCTTTATCCGGGCGGCAGCGGCGGGCCGTCGCGCTACGAGCAGGGGGACTATGCCGCCACGCTCAAGACTGCGTTCGACAGCTCGCCCGAGGCCGCGATGTCGACCTGGAAGTCGCCGGTGCTGCTCATCCATGGCGACGACGACCGCAACGTGCGCTTCGACCAGACCGTCGACGTCGCCCGCCGGCTCGCCGCCCAGGGCACGCCGTTCGAGGAGCTGATCCTGCCGAACGAGGTCCATGGCTTCCTGCGCTACGACAGCTGGGTCCGGGCCGACAGCACGATGATCCGCTTCCTCGACGACAAGCTGAAGCCCTGAGCCCAGGGCACGCGGGAAAAGGGGGGATTTCGATGCAGACGAACAGGCGTGGCGCGCTGGGGGCAGCCGCAATCGGGCTGATCGCGGGTGCGCTTCCGGCGCAGGCGCGCGGCGCAGCCATGCCCTCGTCCATCGATACGCTTTCGCCAGGGCGGAACTATGCCACCGCCCTGGCGAAACTGCGCGACTATGCGGCGGCGGAGCTGGAGACCGTCGGCCTGCCCGGCATGACGCTGAGCATCGCCGACGCCGATGGCTTCACCGCGACGCTCACGGTCGGCTGGGCGGATCGCGAGGCGCAGATGCCGGTACGGTCCGATCACCTGTTCGAGATCGGCTCGATCAGCAAGTCGCTCACCGCCCTGTGCATCCACAATCTGGCCGAGGAAGGGCTGGTCGACCTGGACGCCCCGGTCGCACGCTATCTGGAGGGCGTGCCGCTGCCCGGGCAGCCGGTGACCGTCGCGCACCTGCTCAACCATGCCGGCGGCTTCGCGCACGACGCGCCGATCTTCCCGAACACCCCCGACGGCAAGTTGTGGTGCGGCTTCGCGCCGGGATCGCGCTTCTCCTACAGCAATATCGGCTATCGCCTGCTCGGCCTCGTCATTGAGAAGGTGACCGGACGCCCACACCCCGAGGTGATCGAGAAGCGCGTACTGGCGCCGCTCGGCATGGCCGGCGCGCGGGCCCATCTCCTGACCGCGGACCGCGCGCGCTTCGCTACCGGCTATGTTCCCTTCATCGAGGATCGCCCGACGCTCACCCGCGCGCGGATGATCCCCGGCTCCTTCACCGAGGGCGATTTCGCCTCCGGCGCGGTGGCGGCCTCCGGCACGGCGATGCTCGGCTATCTCCGCTATGTTCTGGCGCTCGGCCGCGGCAAGGGCGCGCCGCTGATGTCCGATGCGCATGCCGGGGCATTGCTGGCCAACGATATCGAGAATGAGGAATTCGGCCCGCATTCGCGCTATGCCAGCGGCTTCGCGACCGTCTCGATCGACGGCAAGCCGGCGCTTCACCACACCGGCGGGATGATCCTGTTCACCTCGTCCTTCCATGTCGATCCGGCCGCCGGCGTCGCCTGCTTCGCCAGCGTCAACGGTCGGCTGGGTCCATATCGCCCGCGCAAGGTGACCACCTATGCCGTGCAGCTGATGCGCGCGGTGCGCGACGGCGCGCCGCTGCCCGATGCCCCGGATCCTTATGCCTATCGCCGGATCGAAGCGCCGCAGGCGATGGTGGGGCGCTGGTTCGGCTCCGACGGGCGCGACCTGACCATCGTCGACGGCTCGAAGCTGATGAGCGGCGGCGCCACGGGCCGGATCGAGCCCAGCGGCAAGGCGACATGGATCACCGACCATCCCGAACTCGGCGCCCATCCGCTCGAATTCGAGCTCGAGGGCGACCGCGCCGTGCGCATGTGGTGGGGCACGACCCTGTTCGCGCGCGACACCGCGCCTGCGCAGCCCAGCCCCGATCCGGCGCTCGAGCCACTCGCCGGCGTCTATACCGCGGGCGAGCCTTTCAGCCGCAACGTCGTGGTCGTACGCGGCGGTCGCCTGTTCCTCGAAGGCGATGGCGAGCTGATCCGGCATCCGGAAGGCCACTGGTCCCCGGCCAAGGACGAGGGCGGCGTGACCCGGCTCTGGCTCACCCACATCGTCAACGGCAAGGCCCGGCAATTGTCGTTCTGCGGCGACATACTCGACCGTCTCGCCTGACCATCAACACCCCGTTGAGCAAGTTTTGTCCTGATTGGAGAAAATTCTCTTTCCTGCGCCGCACAATCCTGTAAGTTTGTCGGACAAGACGGGTGGTCGAGATTCTCCTGAAGCCGACGGACCCGTGAAGGTTTGGCAACCCGGGAGTAAGAAGAATGATGGAAGGCCGGATTTCCCGAAGGAACCTGTTGGGCGGCGCCGCCGCTGCGGCAGCATGTGCCTTTCCGATGATCAATACCGGGCTGTTCCGCGTCCATGCCCAGTCGCCGAAGCGCTATGCCAAGCGCGTCGTCGACTTGGTCAAGGAATCGATCGTCATCGACATGCTCGGGCCGCTGACGCTCGACTTCCGGCCGCAATCCTATTCGGGCGAGCTCTCCGAACAGCAAACCGCGGACTTCCGCGCCAGCGGCATCACCGCCTTCCACAACTCGGTCGGCATCGGCGGGCGTGAAGCCTATTCGGAAGTGCTGTCGTTCCTCGCCGCCTGGTCGGGCTTTGTCGGCCGCAACACGCACCTGTTCCGCGTGACCGACCACGCCTCCGACATCGACAGCGCCAAGCATGACGGCAAGATCGCGGTCATCATGGGCCTCCAGGATTCGGATCATTTCCGCAGGCCGGCCGACGTGAAGGCCTTTTACGAGCTCGGCCAGCGCTGCTCGCAGCTCACCTATAACAGCCAGAACCTGATCGGCTCGGGCTGCACCGACCGGGTCGATGGCGGGCTGAGCGACTTCGGTGCGACGATCGTCAAGGCGATGAACGACGTCGGCATGCTGGTCGACACCTCGCATTGCGGCGACCGGACGACGCTTGACGCGATCGCTGCATCGCCCGTGCCGATCGCGATCACCCACAGCAATTGCCGCGCGCTCAACAATCACCCCCGCACCAAGACCGACGAGGCGATCAAGGCCCTCGGCGCCAAGGGCGGCGTGATGGGCATCACCGGGGTGCGCATGTTCGTGACCTCTTCCGAGCCCACCACGATTGGCAACGTTGTCGATCATATCGACCATGTCGTGAAGCTGATCGGCATGGAGCATGTCGGCATCGGCACCGACGCCGATCTCTATGGCTACGACAAGATGGAGCCGTCGCAATATGCCGCGCTCAAGGCCGCCTACAAGGGCAGCTACGGCTTCCGCGACAAGATCGACATCGAGGAATTCTCGGGTCCGCTGAAGATGTACAATCTGGTCGAAGAGCTGGTTCGCCGCAATTACTCGGACGAGAATATCCGCGCCGTCCTGGGTGGAAATTTCCGCCGGCTGCTGGGTTCGACATGGAAGTGACGAGCGCTTCCGCACAGCAGCCTGCCCAATCCTCTATCAATGGAAACGATACGACCATGAATGCGCCTACGGGGCGGCTCCGCGCCGTGCAGATACCCTCGCCCTATTTGCTGTTCCTCGGGGACATCACCGAGGACGGCTATGCGAAGACCGCATTCGGCCTGCGCGACTGGGCGCCCGAAAAGTGCCTGGGCGAACTTGCGTTGCCCACCGCCCGCGTCACCGCCGGCCTGCCGGCACTGCGCCCGGCCGAAGCCTTCGCCCAGGGCGCTCGCTCGCTGGTGATCGGCGTCGCCACCGCCGGCGGTGCGATCCGGCCGGCTTGGATGCCCTATCTGATCGAAGCGCTCGAAGCCGGGCTTGACCTGGTCAGCGGGATGCATACGCGGCTGAACAACCAGCCTGAGCTGGTGGAAGCCGCAGACCGGCTCGGCCGCCAGCTGATCGACATTCGCGTGCCGCCGTCCAACATCCCCGTCGGCACCGGCATCAAGCGTTCGGGCAAGCGCCTGCTCACCGTCGGCACGGATTGCGCGCTCGGCAAGAAATACACCGCGCTCGCCCTCACCCGCGCCTTTCTCGACCGTGGCCTCGCCTGCGATTTCCGCGCGACCGGACAGACCGGCATCATGATCGCCGGCGGCGGCATGCCGATGGACGCGGTGGTCTCCGATTTCGAGTCCGGCGCCGCCGAGGTGCTCAGCCCCGATGCCGCGCCCGATCACTGGGACGTGATCGAGGGCCAGGGGTCGCTGTTCCACCCCGGCTATGCGGCGGTGTCGCTGGGCCTGCTCCACGGCAGCCAGCCCGACGTGATCGTGCTGTGCCATCAGCCGGGCCGCGACGTGGTGCTCGGATGCGACGGCTTTGCGCTCCCCAGCCTGGAAGAGGCGATCGAGCTCAACCTGAAGCTGGGCAGCCGCACCAATCCGGCAATTCGCTGCGGCGGCGTCGCGTTCAATACGGGCGGCATGTCCGAAGCCGAAGCCTTCGCGCTGATGGATGCCGAGAGCCAGCGGCTGGGCCTGCCGGTCGCCGATCCGATGCGCCCGGGCGCGCAGCTCGATCGACTGGTGGATTCCTGCCTGGGATGACAACCGCTCTGGGGCGGAGATAAGAAAGACGGAAAAGGGGAGCTGTCGATGCGGAAGTCTGTCGCGTGCATTGTTGCGATGTTGCTCACATCGGCGGCGCCCCTGCCCAGCCCCCTCCAGTCCGCCGCGCCCGAATACGACATCGTCATTCGCGGTGGCCGGGTCCTCGATGGCGCCGGCAATCCCTGGGTGCGCGCCGATGTCGCCATCAAGGACGGGCGCATCGCCAAGGTCGGCCGCGTGGCCGGCACCGGCAAGCGCGAGATCGACGCGCACGATCGCTATGTCTCGCCCGGCTTCATCGACATGATGGACCAGTCGGGATCGACGCTACTCAAGAGCGGCGGCGCCGAGAACAAACTGCTCGAAGGCGTCACCAGCGCGATCGGCGGCGAAGGCGGCACCCCGGTGCCCGCCGACCAGATCACCGGCTATTTCGACACGCTCGACAGCCAGGGCATCGCGATCAACTTCGGCAGCTACTACGCCACCTTCCAGGCGCGCCAGAAGGTGCTCGGCGACCGCGACGGGCGTCCGACGCCCGAGCAGATGGCGATCATGAGCAAGGAAGTCGACACCGCGATGCATGCCGGCGTGTTCGGCATCTCGACCGCGCTGATCTATTCGCCGATCACCTTCCAGACCACGGAAGACCTGATCGCGCTCGCCAAGGTCGTGAGCAAGTGCAACGCGATCTACGCGACGCATATGCGCGACGAGGGGCCGAAGCTCATCTCCGCCGTGCAGGAGGCGATCCGGATCGGCGAGGAAGGCGGCGTCAAGGTCGAGATCTTCCACCTGAAGGCCGGTTATCGCCCCGGTTGGGGCAAGCTGATGCCCCAGGCGATCGCCACCGTCGACGCGGCCCGCGCGCGCGGCGTCGACGTCGCGGCGGACATGTACGTCTATGACGCGGGCGGCACCGGGATCGACATCACCGTGCCCACCTGGGTGTGGAAGGACGGCCAGGAAAAGGCGATCGAGCGGTTACGCGATCCCGTCGTGCGCGTCCGGCTGAAGCAGGAGCTCGCCGCCGGGCCGCAATCGGACTGGACCAATATGGTGCAGTCGGCCGGCGGCTGGGACCATGTCGTGCTCAGCAACGCCTTCAACGCCCAATATGACAAGTTCAACGGCCAGAGCTTCGCCAAGATCGGCGCGGCGTTGGGCAAGGATCCCGCCGACGCCGCCTGGGACATCCTCGTCGCCGCGCTGCCGCATCGGGCGATGGCGCTCTATTTCATGATGGGCGAGCCGGATATCGAGCTGGCGCTCCGCCAGCCCTGGGTCAGCATCGGCAGCGATGCCGGCTCGGCGCTCAAGCTCGGCCAGATCGACGGGCTCGGCCTGCCCCACCCGCGCGCCTATGGCAATTTCACGCGCGTCCTCGCCGAATATGTCCAGAAGCGGCATGTGCTGAGCCTGGAGAATGCGGTCCGCAAGATGACGAGCTGGCCGGCCCAGCGCATGGGCATCCCCGATCGCGGCCTGATCCGCGAAGGCATGCGCGCCGATGTGCTGGTGTTCGACCTGGCCAAGGTCAAGGACGTCGCCACCTACGCCCAGCCGCTTCAGCCCTCGACCGGCATCGACAATGTGATCGTCAACGGCGTGCTGGCGGTGGACGAGGGGCGCATCACCGGCTCGCGCTCGGGCCGCGCATTGCGGCACGCCTGCACGGGGTGAGGCTCCTTAGCCGTCACCCCGGCCGCAGTGCCGGGGTCCACTTGTCCGCCAGGCGAGCCGAAAGAGGCTCGAACGTCTCACTTTGCCGCACCGTGGACCCGGCACTGCGGCCGGGGTGACGAGCCTCCAATGCGCCTTGCAATGTAGGATTTCGCCTGCTTCCGTCCGGCCGCCGGCGCCGCCCGGCCGCTCCTTGAACCCGCCGCAAACCACGCAATAAAGTTACGAGATCGTGCGCATTCCCGAGAACTCGGTCAACTTGGCCGGCCTCAGTTCGGCGTAACCAGTTCTCCTGCCGGTTCCTCCGGGACACGCTGTCCGCGCATCCCAAGCAGCTTGGCGACGCCGATCGTGAACAGCGGCAGCAAGAAGATCACCACCACGCCCAGCGCCATGATCCGGTAGCCCTTGGCGATCAGCTCGACCAGGCCGATCGACGAGGCGATGAACACCGATCCGAAGGTGATCACCGCCGGCACCGCGACGCGGAGCGCATTCGGCATGGCGCGGCCGCGCCGCGTATAGAATTTCTCGACCCGCGCGTTGAACGCCTGGACGAAGCCGACGCTGCACTCGAGCAATGCGAAGAATACCATCGCCTGGAAGAGATAGTGGAACACCGGCTGCCCCAGTGCGCGCAGCACATAGTCGGACGGCAGCGGCTCGCTCAGCACCGCCGGATAGAAGGCGACGAGGCAGACGAAGAAGGCGATCGCCGGCACCATCGCCAGCGGCCCGGCCAACAGGCCCGAGATCACCGCGTCGCGCTCGGTCTTGAGGTGGCGGAGCACCGGCAGGATCAGCACCGCGCCCATCACGTTGTACGACGCATAGGTCAGGCCGCCGGCCACCCAGCCGGTGGTCGGGATCGGCTTGGCGAAACCCGCGGCGATGTCCGGGCTGAACGACCAGAGCGTCAGCGCGACGAAGATCGCATAGACGCCGTAGAGCAGTACCGAGACATATTTGAACACCGCCTCGGCCGCGCCCTGCCCCGCGGCGCAGACCAGCAGCACGAGCAGGATCAGCGCGAGCGTGCCTGCGATCAGCGGCAAGCCCAGCACCGCCGCGCCGATCGCGCCCGCGGCCGATCCGAACACCGAGAGGATCAGGATCAGGTCGGCGAAATAGGCGACCTCGAACACCACGCCGAACTTGCCGAGCAGCACCTGGAAGAAGCCCTGGTAATCGAGCGCCCGCGCCTTGAACGCCAGGAGGAAGGTGAGCGTGCACACCAGGCTCCACACCCCCATCGCCAGCAGCATGCCATACAGGCCGCCTGCAGGGCCCGAGGGCATGAAGAACTCCACCAGTTCGCGCCCGGTCGCGTAACCGCCGCCGATCACCACTGCCTTGAACGCGAGCCCCGGCAAGATGAACCGGTTGATCGTCGAAACTGCGCGCATGCAAGCCCCTCACTTGACGTTTATTGTATAATCAGGACATCGTGATCCTGTATGGAAAAAGATACAAGCGCGAATCGATGACGACGCAATTGGACCCGAAACCGATATCCTCGTATCGCCTGCTCGGCTCGGCGCTAGCCCGTCCGATCGCCCCGGCGCCGACCAAGGTCGCGCGCGAGGACATGATGGTGCTGCGGGTGACGGCGGACATCGGGCCCGAAGTCTGCGCCGAGATCCTTGCCGTGCTCGAGCGCGAGGATGTGGTCGCGCATTCGATCGCGTTCACGCGGGAAGCCAAGCGGCTCTTGATCGAGATTTCGATCCACGATCTCGCGGAGGATCACACGCGCATACTACCGCGCAAAATCCGCGCACTACCCGAGGTGCGGACAGCGACGCTGACGACCTACGAAGCAGAGGAATAGCCACCGGTTCCAGAAAGGGGCAGGTGACGCCTCAAAGAGCCGCCACCTGCCATTTGGCTATTTGGCTGCCGGCGGCGGGGCGCCGGCGTCGAGATGGTCCCAGTTGAGCAGCGCGTTGAAGCCCAGGAAATAGCTGCCCTGGGTCTGCCAGCGCCAGAACGGGCGCAGCGCATAGAGCACCATGTGCCCCTTGCCCGCCGGCACGTCGACGATCAGCGCCTTCTTGGTCAGCGTGTCGCCGCCGCTCAGCAGGCCGCTCAGCAGGATATCGCCCGCCTTGTCCGGGAACTGCATCACCACGCGCGGCTGCGGCCCGGTCGGGAAACGGCCCGGCACGGCCGGTGCCGGCGCGGCGGCTTCCGGCTTGACCACCGGTGTCGCGGCCGGCGCAGTGCCCGGCTCGACCCAGGGCGACAGCGTCTGCATCACCGCATTGGGCGTGGTGTTCTGGATGACCCCGGCGCCCGGGCCGCCCTGGTCGAAATAGCCCCCCGCGACCTGCGCCGCGGCGGCGCCGACGCTCAGCACCGGATCCGCCGAGAAATAGACCGGCATCTCCTTGCCGGCATAGCCATAGGCCAGCGGGCTCGCCTTGTCGGTGAACACGCCGCGCATGATCGCGCCCTTGGTGTAGAGCGAGGGCGGATCGGAGACGGTGACGTTGTTGGCGACGCCATATTGCGCCAGCATCTCGACGGTCGATCCGTCGCCGATCAGCGTGCCGCCCTGCTCGACGAACTTCTGGAGCTCGGCGACGCCGTCGATCCCCAGCCCGCCGCGGATGTCGTCGGCGGAATCGAGCACGCCCAGGTTCGGGGTCAGCGCGCTCTTCTTGTAGGGGATCGCATCGGTGCCGGTCTTCGGCACGCCGTTCACCTGGTCGCGCACCGTCGAGCCCACCGTCGGATAGACGATCACGTCGAACTTCTCGCGCAGATGACCCTGGCGGACCTTGATGTCGGCCATATAGGTGTAGGGAATGCCGTAGCGGTCGAACGCCGCGCGCCACCAGCCCTCGTCCTGGGTGTAGAGCCAGGAGTGGAGATAGCCGATCCGCGGCGCGGTCAGCGGGTGCGTCTGCACCTGCGGCACCGCCGCCACCGCCTCGCCCGACACGCCGAGCGTGGCCGCGACCTGCTCCACCGCCGCACGATTGGCGTCGGGCAGGATGAAGGTTCCCGCAGCGTACTTCTTGCCGTCGAGCTCGAACGGCGCCTCGGCCGCAAGCATCTTCACGCCCTTCAGGCGGAAGCGTAGCCCGACCAGCATATTGTCGCCGGTATGGTTGAACAGGATCACCGGCCCGGCGCCGGCGATCGCGCCCTGCGGCTTCAGCTCGTCGGCGATCAGCGTCATCGGCTGCTTCAGCACCGCCGCGTCCTTCACCGGGCGCAGCGCGACGTTGCGCATATACTGCATCGTCCAGCCGGTATCGTCGTACGGCTTGGGATTGGTCGCCGGATAGTTCTGGACGCTGAAATACATGTCGATCAGCGTGCGATAGGGCTGGTCGGCGCGGATGACATAGTCGCCCGCAGCAACGCTCACCCCGCCCGCGGTGAAGGCCGCATCCGCTCGGCTCACCTCGACGCCCTGGCGGCGCAGGTCGTTGAGCATCTCGATGACGTTGAGCTTCGCGGTCTGGTTCGCGGGGATCACCCAGGCATTGACCTCACCGGTCTGCCCGGCCTCGATCGCGTGCTTGTTCTTCACCCAATAGTTTTCGAGGTACAGCTCGTGATCGGTCGCCACCCGGTCGAGCGCGAAGATCAGGCCGGACTGCTGGATGTTGACGTTGTTGCGCGGACCCCAGTCGATGCTCGGCAGCGGCGGATTGGGGCGATACCATTCGCGGCTGGTCACCGTCGGCCCCAGGGTCAGGTTCTTGCGGATGTCCGGCCCATAGCTCTGCACCTCGTAGAAGCGGCCGAGCGAGTTGTGGGTGTTGGCGATCCAGAACAGGTAATTGGGCACCCAGCCGTCATAGAAGCCATAGGTCCAGACGCCCGGCACCTTGCGCTTCGCCATCTCCATCACTTCGGTCTGGGCGAGCATCCACCATTCGTCGGACTGCACCGGATCGAGCGAGGGATTGTAGGGGCCGGTGCCGGTCGAGACGTAGAGATAGGACTGCGCCTCGTGCAGGTCGTGCATCACGGTCGGGTGCCAGTCGAGCGTCGCCTGGGTGATGTTCTGGGTCAGCTTCAGATACTGGCCCATGCCGTCGCGGTTGTTGTCGTGCGCGACATACTTGCCCCAATAGACGCCGGGCGGCTTGGGCTTGCCGGTCTTCTTGCCGTAATAATAGGTGTCGACGATCTTCTCGCGCCCGTCGACCTCGACCACCGGGGTGATGAAGGTCACCACATTCTTGCGGATGTTCTGGATGCGCGGCGTCTCCTCGATCGCCAGGCGATAGGCGAGCTCGATCAGCATCTCCGGGCCGCCGGTCTCGGGCGAGTGGATGCCGCTGGTGATCCAGTAGATCGGCTTGGCGGTCTTGATGAGGCTCTTCGCCTGCTCGGGCGTGGTCCTGCGCGGATCGCCGAGTGCCGCGAGCGCGGACTTGTTGGCATCGAGGTTCTTGAGCACCTCCTCGTCGGCGATCGCGATGACGATCTGGTCGCGGCCCTCCTCTGTGGTGCCCAGCTTCCAGAAGCGGACGCGCGGCGAGGTCTTGGCGAGTTCCTGATAGTAGCGCTCGATATCGGCGGCATAGGTCAGCTCGCCGGGCTTGCCGGGGATGCGGCCGAAGAATTTGAGCGGCGACGGCACGGTGTCCGATGCCGGCATGTGATCGACCAGTTCGGTCGTGATGCGCTTGTCGACCAGATACTCGTGGATGAGCCGGGTATATTCCTCGTCCTGCTTCTGCGTTGGAGACGCGCCATCGGCCTGCTGCGCCTGGAGCGAAGGTCCGGCGAGCGTCATGGCGGCGAGTGCGAAACTACTGGCGGTGGCCCGGAACTTCGTCATGTGCAGTCTCCCTGAAGGCAGGCTCGCTCCACGATCGCGCCCGGCCGCATGCCGCGCGCCGCCGGTGCCGCCAATAGGCGCCGGAAAGGCCTGCGGTCAGGAAGGTCGAGTTTGTCCGGTGGTGTCCCGCTATATTGTATATGGTCGCCACGCTATCGTCGATTTTCCGATCTAGCAACAACGATCATAATAAGCCTGATCAGAGAATCAGCGGTAACGCGCAAGGCCGAGATCGTCGGCGCGGATCGCCGGCTCGCGGCCACTGATCAAGTCGGCGATGACATGGCCGGAACCGCACGCCATCGTCCAGCCCAGCGTGCCGTGTCCGGTATTGAGGAACAGGTTCGCGTAGCGCGTGCCACCCAGGATCGGCGTGCTGTCGGGCGTCATCGGCCGCAGGCCGGACCAATAGCTCGCCGCACCCAGATCGCCCGCACCGGGAAACAGCGTTCCCACCGAATGCTCGAGCGTCGCGCGGCGCGCCGGCGGCAGGCTGTTGTTATAGCCCGATATCTCCGCCATCCCACCGACGCGGATGCGATCGCCCAGCCGCGTGATCGCCACTTTGTAGCTCTCGTCGAGCAGAGTGGAGACCGGCGCCCGCGCCGCATCGACGATCGGCGCGGTGATCGAATAGCCCTTCACCGGATAGACCGGCAGGCGCAGCCCCAGTTCGCGCACCAGCAGCGGCGAGAAGCTGCCCGCTGCAAGCAGATAGGCGTCCGCGCGAACCTCCCCCGCATCGGTAAGCACGCCCGAGACCCGATCGCCCTCGCGCAGCAACCGCAACGCCGTCCGCCCGAACTCGAAACGCACGCCGCGCGCTACGGCCAACGCCGCCAGCGCCTCGGTGAACTTGAAGCAGTCGCCGGTCTCGTCGTTCGGCAGCCGCAGCCCGCCTGCCAGCGGGATTTCGCCGAAAGCGAGCCCGGGCTCGGCAGCGATGCAGCCCTTCGCGTCGAGCACCTCGAACGGCACGCCGTCCGCCTTCAGCACGTCGACATCCTTGGCGATGCCCGCCATCTGCGCCTCTTCCCGGAACAGCTGGATCGTGCCGAGCATCCGCTCGTCATAGGCGATGCCGGTCGCCTGGCGCAGTGCGATCAGCTGGTCGCGGCTGAACTCGGCGAGCCGCACCATGCGGCTCTTGTTCACCGCGTAGCGCTCCGCGGTGCAATTGCGCAACATCGCGAACAGCCAGCGCAGCATCGCCGTGTCGAGCTGCGGACGCAGGATCAGCGGCGCGTGCGCCATGAACAGCCATTTGAGCGCCTTGGCCGGGATGCCCGGCGCCGCCCAGGGCGAGGCATAGCCCGGCGAGACCTCGCCGGCATTGGCGAAGCTCGTCTCCAGCGCGGGTCCGGGCTGGCGGTCGATCACGACCACCTCATGCCCCGCCTCCGCCAGATACCAGGCGGAGGTGACGCCGATCACCCCGCCGCCCAGAACTGCGACCTTCATCCAGGCCTACTCCGCGATCAGGCGCTGCCCCACAGGCTGCTCGAGACCGTGATCATGCCCTCGGAATAGATCTCGGCGCCGGCGCTGTCATCGGCAAGGAAATAGGGTCCGTCGAGATCGACGACGTCGCAGAGCTGGGCCAGGACGAAACCGGGTGCGGCGGCCATCACCGATCCCGCCATGTTGCCGACCATCACGTTCTTGCCGAGCCGCCGCGCCTCCGCGGCGATCAGCAGCGCCTCGGTAAGGCCGCCGCACTTGTCGAGCTTGATGTTGACCACGTCGAAGCGGCTATGTTGCTCGGCCAGTTCCTCAAGGTTGAGGATGCTTTCGTCGCCGGCGATCGGCAACGGCGCCTTCCAGCCGTCGAGCACCGCTTCGCCGCCGCGCTTCACCGGCTGCTCGAGCAGCGAGACCCTGGCGTCGACCAGCATGGCCGCGAGCGCATCGAGATCGTCGGCGCCATAGCCCTGGTTGGCGTCGACCATCAGCCAGACGTCCGGCCGCGCCCCGCGCACGGCCTGCACCCTAGCGGTATCCGCGGCGAGGTCGCCGTCCAGCTTGAGCTTGATCGCCTTGGCGGAGGCGAAGGCCTCGATCTTGCGCAGCAGCACCGCGGGATCGTCGGCCGGCAGCGTGAAGGTGGTGACCAGGGATTTGGGCTGCGGCACGCCCGCCAGACGCCATACCGGGGTTCCGGACCGGAGCGATTCCAGTTCCCACAGCGCGCAGTCGATCGCGTTGCGCGCGCCGCCCGTCGGCATCAGCGCGCGCAGCGCCTCGCGGTCAATGCCGGCCTCCAGCGCGCCACGGTGCCGCTCGATCTCCCGCTCCATATGATCGGGATCGTCGTTCAGATAATAGACGCCCGCCGCCTCGCCGCGCCCGGTGGAGTCACCGTCGCTCACCGTCGCGATCACCGCGGGCATCGCTTCAAAGAGATAGCCGGAAATGCGGAAGGGTTCGCGCAGCCGCATGGCCGCGCGCGTGTGCGCAATCTTCAATTTCATCTGGTCGGAACCCGTGCTGCCCGCGATGCGCGGAAAAAGAGGAAGATCGCCACCAGCCCGGCGGGCAGGACGACCAGGGAGAGCGATTTGCCGACCGCGAGCGGGTCGGCGAAGACATAATCGTTGACGAAGCCGGTGAGGAACGCGCCCCCGCCCAGTCCGATCAGGATGTTGCCGAAGGAGATGAACGAGATGCTCAGACCGCGCGCCTCGTTGGGCACCACCTCCTGGATCGCGGTCATGCCGGCGACGCCCGCGACGGTGGAGAACAGGGTCCAGAGCGCGACCGCGGCGAGCACCTGGTTGGCCGAGGAAGTGAACGCGATCAGCGCGAAGGGAATCGCGACGATCGCGGAGATCGCCGCGACCTTGAGGCGCCCGGACGGACCGGAGCGCACGCCGGCGCGGTCGTTCAGCCAGCCGCCGCCGACGGTGGCGATCACGCCGACGACGATGATCGCCGAGCCGAGGAACGCGCCGATCACCTCGGCGGACAGATCGTAGCGGCGGCTGAGCAGCGCCGGAGCCCAGCTCAGCATCGCGAAATCGCCGACGGACATCAGCGCGCAGCCGAGCACCAGCGGCACCAGCGCCGCACGGGTCGCGCTCAGCTCGCGGAACACCACGCCGAACGGCTGGCCCTTGGCGCTGCCACCCCGCCGCGCGGGCTCGCGCAGCAGGAGGAGAAGCAGGAACAACGGAATGCCGCACAGGCCGAGCAGCACCAGTGCCGTCCGCCACGGTGCGAGCGCGCCGAGGATCGGCACGCCATTGAAGCCTCCGGCAGCGGCGATGCCGAGCACCGACCCGCCGATCGTGATCGCCGCACCGCCGCCGATGACCATGCCCATCGCGAACACGCCGGTGGCGACACCGCGTCGCTTCGACGGAAACAGGTCCGCGATCATCGACATCGCGGCCGGCGTCAGCGCCGCCTCGCCCACGCCGACGATCACCCGCCCTGCGAACAGGATCCAGAAGGATCCCGCATAACCGCACAGCAAGGTGCCGATGCTCCACAGGCCCACGCCCGCCAGGATCACCGAACGCCGCGGCAGCAGGTCCGCCAACCGCCCGAACGGCAGGCCCGCGAAGGAATAGGTGATCGCGAAGGCAATGCCCTGGAGCACGCCCACCTGGGTGTCGCTGATGTGCAGATCGGCGCGGATCGGATCGACCAGCAGGCTCAATATCTGCCGGTCGGTATAGGAAAGGATCGCCGCGATGCAGAACAATCCGACGGTCGACCAGGCCGTTACCGGCGACGGCCAGGGCTGCGAATCCTGCTCAAGCGGCTGTGTCATGGGTGAAGCATCACACAGGCATTTTTATGTTTCAAGTTATGAAACGACCGCCTCGGATAAGGATTCCTCTTCTCCGTCCGGCCTGATCAGCTCTCCGCTCCTATCCGCGAACTGGGCAAGCCGCTGGATTCCCGGCCCCGCGCAGACCGAGAGCACCCGGCACGGCGTGTCGCTCACCCGCACATAGACATGCGCCATGCCGCTGTCGAAATAGACCGAGTCGCCCTCGCGCAGCAGCAGCGGCGCATACAGGTCCGAGTGCAGCTCCATCGCGCCGGACAGGACGTAGAGATATTCCTCGCCCGAATGACGGACCAGTCCGCCCATCTCCTCGACGCTGCGCGCCTGCACTTCGATGATGATCGGCACCATCAATTTTCCGAGCAGCTCCGACGCGGGATATTGGTGCGTATGCTTCTCCGAGCTCGCCCCGGGCGAACGGCCGGCGCGCACCACGCTCCGCCGCCCCAGCGCCGTCGGCGCCTCCGCCTCCGCAGCGCCGCCCGCGATCAGCGTGCCGATATCGACGCCCAACCCTTGCGCGAGCCGCAACAGCTTGTCGTAGGTCATCGCCATCTTGCCGTTTTCGAGCTTGGACAGGGTCGAGAACGGCATCCCGATGCGCGCCGCCAGTTCGCGCAATGTCAGCCCCTGCTCCATGCGCACGGCGCGCAGCGCCAGTCCGGGATGAGAGGCAGGGGGTGCAGCCTTGGCCATTCGCAGTTCCTTTTCCGACACATACCGTAGCCGAAACCCGCACCCTGACAAGTCGGCGCGCCTCATCAGAAACCGGGTTGCCAGTTTTGAAACAAGTGTCATGATGGGGTCACACTTCATAAGGGATCGTGACCATGTTGCTTGGCTTAAGGACCTTTCTCCTCGCAAACGTCGCCGCAATCGCCGTGATCGCTCCCGCGCAGGCGCAACAGGCTCCCGCCCAGGACGATTCGGCGCAGGCCCAGCCCGCGAACCCCAATGACGGCGATATCGTCGTGACCGCCCAGAAGCGCGAGGAGCGTCTGCTCGACGTGCCGCAGTCGGTCTCGGTGATCTCCGCGGACTCGCTGGCGAACGCCCATGCCGAGCGCTTCGCCGACTATTTCACGCGCATTCCCAGCGCCGCGATCGTCGAATCGCAGGCTGGCCAGACCCGCCTGATCCTGCGCGGCATCAACACGGGCGGCGTCGGCGCGACCGTCGCGACCTATGTCGACGAAACGCCCTATGGCTCGGCGACCTCGCTCGCCAACGGCGCGATCCTGACGCCCGATCTCGATCCCAGCGACATTGCCCGCGTTGAAGTGCTGCGCGGCCCGCAAGGCACGCTCTACGGCGCCAATTCGCTCGGCGGCCTGGTCAAGTACGTCACCGTCGCGCCCAGCACCGAAGCCGTTCACGTCTCTGCCGAGGCCAGCATCGAGGATGTTTCACACGGCGAAACCGGCTGGTCGACCCGCGGCTCGTTCAATCTCCCGCTGAGCGACAACCTCGCTGTCCGCGCCAGCGGCTTCTACCGCAAGGATCCCGGCTTCATCGACGATCCGCATCGCGGCACCGACGTCAACGGCGGAGACACCTATGGCGGCCGTGCCTCGATCCTGTATCGCCCGACCGACCGGCTTACGCTGCGCGCCACTGCAGTCCTCCAGAACCTGAACAGCGACGGCAGCAACACCGAGGACGCAGATCCGGTCACGCTGATCCCGACGATCGGCGATCTCCAGCAGACGCGCGTGGTCGGCGAATTCAGCCATATGCGCTACCGCGTCTATAACGGCACGCTGAGCTATGACTTCGGCCCGGTCGAGCTGACCTCGTCGACCAGCTGGGGCAATCTCGACCAGCGGGCGCTGCAGGACGCGACCGGCGTCTACGGCCCGACGTTGACCTCGATCTTCGGCCAGTCGCTCGGCGCGGTGGTCCAGCAGAGCGTATCGCAGCGCCGCTTCACGCAAGAAGTCCGCCTCGCCTCCACCAAGTCGAAGCTGTTCGACTGGACGATCGGCGGCTTCTACACACGCGAGCGCAACAGCATCGACCAGTCGCTGGACGGCGTCGATTTCGATACGGGCAATCCGGTCTCCAGCGTCACCGGGCTGGCGATCATCCATCTGCCGACCGAGTATCGCGAGATCGCCGGCTTCGCCAACGGCACGCTCCATTTCGGCCCCAAGTTCGACCTGACCTTTGGCGGCCGCTACAGCCATAACGAGCAGACCGCGGTGCAGACCACCACGGGCCCGCTGCAGGGCGATTCGGCGTTCAACGCCAGCTCCTCCGACAACGTCTTCACCTATTCGGTCGCGCCGTCGTTCAAGCCGACCGACAATACGACGATCTACGCCCGCGTCGCGCGCGGCTACCGCCCGGGCGGCCCCAACGTGCTGCCGCCGACCGCGCCCGACTCCGTCCCGCGCCAGTTCGGGGCGGACACCACGACCAGCTATGAGGCCGGCGTGAAGACCGAGCTGTTCAATCGCCGCCTGTCGCTCGAATTTACCGCGTTCGACGTCGAATGGGACAAGATCCAGTTGATCGTCGCGGTCGACAACTTCGCCGTGAACACCAATGGCAGCAGCGCACGCAGCCGGGGCATCGAATTCTCGGCCACCGCGCGACCGGTCACCGGGCTGACGCTCGCCTTCAACGGCGCCTATGTCGACGCGCAGCTGACCGCCGACGCCTCGCCGCTGAGCGGCGGCCTGGACGGCGATCCCCTGCCCTACACCGCAAAATTCTCGTCGACCGTCAGCGCCGATTACGAGCATGCATTGAGCGACAAGGTGAAGGGCGTGGTCGGCGCGAGCTGGCGCTACAACGGGCCGCGCTATTCGGCGTTCGATACCGACAACGGCCAGCGCCGCCTGGAGGCCTATGGCCAGATCGACGCGCATGCCGGCGTGACCTTCGCGAACGATCGCTATCGGCTCGACGCCTTCGTGCGCAACCTCACCGACAGTCGCGGCATCGTCGATGTGGGCGGTGCCGGATCGGCACAGGACGGCGCGATCGCGCTCGCCATCACCCGGCCGCGCTCGATCGGCCTGACGTTCGGCGTGAAATACTAAAGATCAGACTGGGAGCACGGACATGCGGATCTTGCGCGCGATGATATTGGGATTGGCCGCCGTCGCGCTGCCGGTCGCTGCCCAGACCCTCCAGGAAAAGCAGCCCGCGCGGCCGCTTGCTCCTCCGACGGCCTCCGGGACGCCGAACACGGCACCCGGGTCCACCACCGCGCCCGTGCTGACGGGGGCGGATGTCGACGCGTGGCTCGACGGCTTCGTGCCATATGCGCTGCATGCCGGCGACATCCCGGGCGCGGTGGTGGTTGTCGTCAAGGATGGCCAGGTGCTCACCCAGCGCGGCTATGGCCTCGCCGACGTGAAGGCAGGCAAGAAGGTCGATCCCGCCGCCACCTTGTTCCGCCCCGGCTCGATCTCGAAGCTCTTCACCTGGACCGCGGTGATGCAGCAGGTCCAGGCCGGCAAGCTGAACCTCGACGCCGACGTGAACCAGTATATCGACTTCAAGATTCCGCCCTTCGAAGGCAAGCCGATCACGCTGCGCAACCTGATGACGCACACCGGCGGCTTCGAGGAGACCGCCAAGCATCTGCTCACCTACGACCAGTCGCAGGTGAAGCCGCTCGACGTGGCGCTGAAGCGCTGGGTCCCGACGCGCATCTATGCGCCGGGCTCGATGCCGGCCTATTCCAATTACGGCGCGTCGCTGGCTGGCTATATCGTCCAGCGCGTCTCCGGCGAGCCGTTCGATGTCTATATCCAGCGCCACATCTTCGCGCCGCTGGGCATGGCGCATTCGAGCTTCAGCCAGCCGCTCGCCCCGGCGCTCGCCGCAGCGATGTCGAAGGGGTATCCGACCGCGTCGCAGGACCCCAAGCCGTTCGAATATATCGATCTCGCCCCGGCCGGCTCGCTGTCGACTACCGGCGCGGACATGGCCAAGTTCATGCTCGCGCATCTCGCCAATGGCGGCCCGCTGCTCAATCCGCAGACCGCGCAGCTGATGCACTCGGCCGCGAACACGCCGGTCCCCGGCCTCCCCAGCATGGCGCTCGGCTTCTATCATGAGGACCGCAACAACCGCGTGATCATCGGCCATGGCGGCGATACCGATCTGTTCCACTCGGACCTGCACCTCTATCTCAACGACGGGGTCGGCCTGTTCATCTCGCTGAACAG
Organism: Sphingomonas sp.; assembly: GCA_040508955.1. Lineage (GTDB taxonomy): Bacteria > Pseudomonadota > Alphaproteobacteria > Sphingomonadales > Sphingomonadaceae > Sphingomonas. The sequence goes on from JBEVLV010000182.1 coordinate 20,744, forward strand.
CCCGGGCAAGGACGGCGCGGCGCATCCGCTGCGCGAGCGGATCTTCAAGGACTTCACCGACCGCTATTTCCCCTACGCCCAGCCCAACCTGCCCACCGCCGCGACGGCGAAGGAGCATGGCCAGGCCATGGTCGGCCACTATGCCAGCAGCCGCGGCTCGGAGACGAACTTCATGAAGTTCGTCGGCCTGCTCGGCGAGACCGCGATCACGCTCAACGACGACAACACCATCTCGGTCAGCGCGCTCCAGACTCCGGGCGGCGTGCCCAAGCGCTGGCGCGAGGTTGGCCCGTGGCAGTGGATGGAAGTGGGCGGCACCGATCGCCTCCACGCCGTCGCCAAGGACGGCAAGGTCGCCTATTTCGCGACGGCCGACCTGGCACCGATCATGGAGTTCGTACCCGTCTCCGGCACCATGGACGCCGGCTGGGTCCTGCCCTTCGCCTCGATCGCATTGATCATCGCGCTGATCACTGCCCTGTCTTGGCCGGTGGTCGCGCTCGTCCGCCGCAACTATGGGCAGCCCTCGCCGGTCGCCGGCCGCGCGCTGTGGCTGCATCGCGCCAGCCGCGTCACGGCGTGGATCTTGCCGATCGTCGCATTCGGCTGGGTGATGGTCCTCTCGGCGATCAGTAGCGACGTCAGCGCGCTCGACGGGCGCATGGACATCTGGATGCGTCTGCTGCAGCTTCTCGCGGTCGTCGCAATCGTCGGGGCGCTGCTCTCGGTCTGGAACGCCTATGTCACCGCCACGGCGGAACGGAAGCGCTGGTTCGTGATCGTGTGGAGCGTCCTGTTCGCAGCGTCGGCACTCTTCCTTGCCTGGCTCGCGATCGACCTGAAGCTGATCACGGCCTCGCTCAACTACTGACGCCTGGAGAATAAGAACGATGTTGAAGACCGGGTCGCTCGTTTCCGCTTTCGCGCTGCTCGCGGTGGCCGTGCCTGCCCAGGCACAGGATTATACCGCGCGCGTGCAGCGCATCCTCAAGAACACCCCGTTGATCGACGGCCACAACGACTGGCCGGAAGTGCTGCGCGAGCGCGAAGGCGACAAGCGCTGGACGATGGACCTGACCAAGGGCCTCGAGAAGGAGCCGGTGCCCTACAACACCGATATCGCCCGGCTGCGCAAGGGCATGGTCGGCGGCCAGTTCTGGTCGGTCTATGTCTCCGCCAATCTGCCCGGCAAGGAGCAGGTGGAGGAGACGATCGAGCAGATCGACCTGGTGAAGAGCATCGTCGCGCGCTATCCGAAGGACTTCGAGATGGCGCGTACCGCCGCCGACGTGGTCCGCATCCACAAAGCGGGCAAGATCGCCTCGATGCTCGGCGTCGAGGGCGGCGGCCAGATCGACAGCAACCTCTCGGTGCTGCGCGCCTATGCCGCGCTGGGCGCGGGCTATCTCACCCTCACCCATACCAAGACGATCGAATGGGCGGATTCGGCCACCGACGATCCCAAGCATGGCGGCCTCACCCCTTTCGGTGAATCGGTGGTGCGCGAGCTCAACCGGCTCAACATCCTGGTCGATCTCAGCCATGTCAGCGAAGGCACGATGCGCGACGCACTGCGCGTCTCCAAGGCGCCGGTGATCTTCTCGCATTCCAGCGCGCGCGCGCTCGACGACCATCCCCGCGACGTCTCGGACGACGTGCTCAAGCTCGTCGCGGCCAATGGCGGCGTGGTGATGGCCAATTACGCGCTCGGCTATGTCTCCGACGAATATCGCCGCTGGCAGGCGGATTTCGCGGCGGAGCGGACCCGGCTCAACGCCCCGCCCTATGGCGGCCTGCTGATCGGCCAGCCGGACAAGGCGGCGGCGGCGCTCGCCCAGTGGAAGAAGGACCATCCCGCGCCGCGCGTGACGCTGTCGCAGGTCGCCGACCATATCGAGCATATCGCCAAGATCGCCGGCTACGACCATGTCGGCATCGGATCGGACTTCGACGGCACCGGCAACGAGCTGCCCGAGGGTCTGGAGGACGTGACCACCTATCCGGCGCTCCTGATGGAGCTGATGCGCCGCGGCTGGAGCGACGAGAACATCGCCAAGCTGGCGGGCGGCAACGTGCTGCGCGTGATGGCGGCGTCCGAGAAGGTCGCGGCGTCGCTCGCCAACACCACGCCGGAAACCGTGCGCCAGCCGGTCGCCGACGCCAACGCGAAATAAAGCAACCGCCACTCGGGTCGCGGTGCGATGGACCCGCCGGGAGCCTCTCCCGGCGGGTCTTTTCATGTCAGTCCATGAAGAGCAGCGCCGGATGCTCGATCAGCCGCTTGATCCGCTGGACGAACAGCGCCGCGTCATAGCCGTCGACGATGCGGTGATCGAAGGACGAGGACAGGTTCATCATCTTGCGGACGGTGATGAAGCTGCCGTCGACCACCGGCCGCTCGACGATCTTGTTCGGCCCGATGATCGCCACCTCGGGATGGTTGATCACCGGCGTCGTCGCGATGCCGCCGAGCGTGCCCAGGCTGGTGACCGTGATCGTCGATCCGGACAACTCCTCGCGGGTCGCGGTGCCGTCGCGCGCGACCTTGCTCAGCCGGCCCAGCTCCGTCGCCACGCCCCACACGTCCAGCGCCTCGGCATGGCGAACCACCGGCACCATCAGCCCGCCAGGCGTCTGCGTCGCGATGCCGACATGCACCGCCTCGAAGCTGTGCAGCACGCCCGCATCGTCGTCGTAGCGCGAATTGATCTGCGGGAAGTCGGGCAGCGCACGGACCAGCGCGCGGATGAAGAAGGGCAGCAAGGTGAGCTTGGGCTGGCCGTCTGCGCGATGGGCGTTGAGATCCTGCCGCAGCGCCTCGAGCTGCGTCACGTCGATCTCCTCGACATAGGCGATGTGCGGGATGCGGCGCTTGGCCTCCTGCATCTTCTCGGCGATCTTGCGCCGTAGGCCGATCACGCGCGTCTCGTGCACGCCGGTCCTCGCGACGCCGCTCGTCCGGACCGCGGGCGCGGCACCGCCCGCGATATAGGCTTCGAGATCGTTGCGGGTGATCCGCCCGTTCGGCCCGGTGCCGGGCACCTGGTGCAGCGAAACCCCCGCCTCCTGCGCGCGCCGCCGCGTCGCCGGCGCGGCCAGCGGCTCGCGTGCGACCGCGGGAGGGGCAACCGGAACTTCGACCAAAGGTTCAACGACCGGTTCGGGCGCAGTCTCGACGACCACAGCCTCCGCCTCGGCGTTCCCCGCCCCCTCGACTTCCAGCTCGATCAGCACCGAACCGACCGGCAGCATCGCGCCGATCTCGCCATGGATCGCCTTCACCACGCCGTCCACTGGCGAGGTCATGTCGACCGTCGCCTTGTCGGTCATCACGTCGACCAGGCTCTGGTCTTCCTTGATCGTATCGCCGACCGCGACGTGCCACACGACGATCTCGGCCTCGGCCACGCCTTCGCCCACATCGGGGAGCCGGAACAGATAGCGCCCCATCAATTTGCCTCCATCACGCGACCGAGCGCCGCGGCCAGCCGGCTCGGGCCCGGGAAATAATCCCATTCGAAAGCATGCGGATAGGGCGTGTCCCAGCCCGCCACCCGCTCGATCGGCGCCTTGAGCGCCCAGAAGCAGCGCTCCTGCACCAGCGCTGACAGCTCGCCGCCAAAGCCGGCATAGCGCGACGCCTCGTGCAGGATCACGCAGCGCCCGGTCTTCGCGACCGAGGCGGTGATCGTCTCGATATCGAGCGGCACGATCGAGCGCAGGTCGATCAGCTCGGCATCGACGCCGCTCTCCTCGATCCCTGCCAGCGCGACATGCACCATCGTGCCGTACGCCAGCACCGTCACCGCCGAGCCCGCACGCGTCACCGCGGCCTTGCCCAGCGGCACGGTGTAATGCCCCTCGGGCACCTCGGCCATTGCGTGCCCCGCCCAGGTCTTGAGCGCCTGGTCGTGCCGGCCGTCGAACGGGCCATTGTAGAGGCGCTTGGGCTCCAGGAAGATCACCGGATCGTCGTCCTCGATCGATGCGATCAGCAGCCCCTTGGCGTCATAGGGATTGGACGGGATCACCGTCTTGAGGCCCGTGATGTGCGCGAAGATCGCCTCGGGCGACTGGCTGTGCGTCTGCCCGCCGAAGATGCCGCCGCCATAGGGCGAACGCACCGTGATCGGCGCCCAGAACTCTCCGCCCGAGCGATAGCGCAGCCGCGCCGCCTCGGAGACGAGTTGGTCGTACGCGGGCAGGATATAATCGGCGAACTGGATCTCCGCGACCGGCCGCAGCCCGTACGCGCCCATCCCGATCGCCGTCGCGATGATGCCGCCCTCGGCGATCGGCGCATCGAAGCAGCGCTTCAGCCCGTGCTTCTTCTGCAACCCCTCGGTCACGCGGAAGACGCCGCCGAAATAGCCGGTGTCCTCGCCGAAGACGAGCACGTCGGGGTCCTGCGCCATCTTGACGTCGAGCGCCGAGTTGAGCGCCTGGATCATGTTCATGTTGGCCATGGCGTTCAGACCCCCAGCTCGCGGCGCTGCTCGAGGATGCGCCAGTCGGGCTCCTTGAACACGTCCTCGAACATCTCGCCGACCGGCGGCTTCGATTTGCCGAGCGTGCCGATCGCCTCCGCGGCCTTCACCGCCTCGCGCACCTCGGTCTCGAGCGTCTCGATCAGGGCCGCATGGCGTTCCTCGTCCCAGGCGCCGATTGCGAACAGATGCTGCTTCAACCGCTCGACAGGGTCCCCCAGCGGCCAGTGCGCCGCCTCGTCGGCGGGGCGGTATTTGGTCGGATCGTCGGAGGTCGAATGCCCCGCCGCGCGATAGGTGACGAACTCGATCAGGGTCGCGCCGTGATTGCTCCGCGCGCGCTCGGCCGCCCATTCGGTCGCGGCCCACACGGCGAGGAAATCGTTCCCGTCGACCCGCAGCCCCGGGAGGCCATAGCCGATCGCCTTGGCGGCAAAGGTGGTCGCCTCGCCCCCGGCGATGCCCGAGAAGCTCGAGATCGCCCATTGGTTGTTGGTTACCGCCAGGATCGCCGGCGCGCGATAGACCGAGGCGAAGGTCAGCGCCTCGTGGAAATCGCCCTCGGCGGTCGTCCCCTCCCCGATATAGGCCAGGGCGATCTTATGGTCGCCGCGATAGGCGGAAGCCATCGCCCAGCCCACCGCATGACCGAAGCGGCTGCCGACATTGCCCGAGAGCGAATAGAAACCGTATTCGCGCGCGGAATAGAGGATCGGCAGCTGGCGGCCCTTCAACGGGTCCTCGGCGTTATTGAAGATCTGGTTGGCCAGCGTCTGGAGCGGATAGTCGCGCGCCATCAGCCAGGAGAGCACGCGATAGGTGGGGAAGCACATATCGTCGCGGTCGAGCACCAGCGACTGCGCGGCGGCGATCGCCTCCTCGCCGGTCGACTTCATGTAGAAGCTGGTCTTGCCCTGGCGATGCGCACGGAAAAGGCGGTCGTCGAACGCCCGGGTCAGCAGCATCGCGCGCAGGCCCTGCAGCAGCTGCTCATGCGAGAGCGTCGGCACCCAGGGGCCGACGGCCGCACCTTCGTCGTCAAGCACGCGGACCAGCGCAAACGGCAGGTCGCGCAGCTCGGCCTCGGGTGCGTCGGGCTCCGGGCGGCGGATTTCCCCAGCCGCGGACAAATGCAGATGGTCGAAGTTCGGCGCCTCGCCCGGACGAGCCGCCGGTGCGGGAACGTAGAATTCCAGTGGTGGTCGATTGAGCATCTTTCCCCCGATCGCTGATGCGCGATTCTGTTCCTTTTCTCAGGGAAAATCTTTGCTTTGTTGGTCGCATGGCCAGCGAATATGAGTGATTGGTTCTAGCAACCTCGATCTTTGCGAAATTTCATTCCAGCCTGATTTCAGAATGCAATCGAGCGCGGCGGGAAGGCCCCACCGCGCTCGAAAAGCAGGTCGAACCGCCGCCCCGAACCGGGGCCGGCGCTTATTTCACGACGGGCAGCTCGATATACGAAGCATCCTCGCCGGCATGATGGATCTTGTTGTCGGCGACCACGCCCGTGCTCTCGCTCTCGTTCGGCCCGCCCGTGTTCAGGTTGCGCACGAACTTGGGGAAGTCGGACGAGGTGACTTCGACCCGGATCCGATGCCCGGCGGCGAACTGGATACTGGTCGTCAGCGGCGTCGGCTTGATCGTATAGGTCTTGCCAGGCTCCATCATCACCGGCCGGTCATAGCCATCGCGATAGCGCGCGCGGAAGATCGTGTCGCCGATGATCCACGCCGTGCCGTCCGGCGCGACATCGACCAGCTTGACCGCGAAATCGGTGTCCTTCGCGTTCGACGAGACCTTCAGTACCGCATCGACGAAGCCGCTCACCTCCAGCGGCTTCTTCAGCGGCTCGCTGGTATAGACGAGCACGTCGTTGCGCGCCTCCACCCCGCGCTGGTCGAACGCGCCCGGCACCACGAGCCCGCCATTGCAGCAATCGGCGCCGCCGACCGTCTGCACAGGGTTCATCGGATCGTAGCGATACGAGTCCGGCGCTTCTCCGGCGGGCGGTGCGACCAGGTCGAGACGGCCGTCGCCGTTCAGGCTGTTCGCATTGCCGCCGCTGCGCAGATAGAAGCGCATCGTCTTGGTGTTCTTCAGCGGCCAGTCGTTGGACGACTTCCACTTGTTCTCGCCCATCACGTAGTAGCGGACATGCGGCGTGGTCGCGGCGAAGGCCGTCTGGTCGCCCTTCAGCCAGCGATCGAACCAGGCGAAGATCGTCCCGTCCACGTCGAAGCTGGTATCGCCCATGTTGCGATCGCCGACCTTCATGTTCGGCCCGAGGCGGTTATAGGTGCAATGCGGCCCCGGCGCGATCACCGCATATTGGTTCGCGCTCGCCTCGGCATCGGTCTTCGAATTGCGGGCGTGGTTGAACAGCTCCATGTTCGGCCCGATCGACACGTCGTACCAGGTGTTGAACCACAAAGCCGGGACGCCCCAGCCCATATCGTCGTGATAGAGCCCGCCCTGGCGCCAGCCCGGATCGGCCGGCGTGCGATCGATGAACTGCTCGAACGTCGCCGGCGGCTCGCCCATATCGGTGAGCATCTTGTCGACCGGCAGGTGCTGGATCTGCTTGACCCAATCGACCTTCGGCTTGGTCGCGGCCAGGTCGTTATACTCCTCGACATGCGCCTGCATCTTCTCGCTCAGCCCCTTGGGCAGCTGGGCGTTGAGCGGATTGTCGACGCCATAGAGCCAGACGAAGAACAGGTTGCGCGGCACGCCGCCAGTGTACCAGTTGCCCTGCTCCTGGAAGCGGCCGACCTTGCCGATGCCGGCGCCGGCGGACATCGGCACCATCGCGGCGTGCGCCGGATGGTTCTGCGCCGCCAGCGCGAGCTGCCACTCGGCCGAGGAGGAACAGCCGAGCGTGCCGACCTTCTTGTTCGACCAGTCCTGATCGGCGATCCAGGTCAGCGTGTCGTAGCCGTCGGTCTGCGGGTAGCCGAGGATCTGGTACTTGCCTTCGGAGAAATAGCGGCCGCGCTCGTTCTGCAGCACGAAGACATAGCCATGCTCCACCGCCTCGAGCGCATATTTCAGCGTCGAACCGCGCAGCTTGTGCTCGTTGTACGGCGTCTTCCAGAGGATCGTCGGAAACGGGCCCTTGCCCTTTTTCGGCGTGTAGATGTCTGTGTTGAGGCGGACGCCGTCGCGCATCGGCACCATCACGCCGAGCCGCGCGGTGCCCGCTTCGCCCAGTTCCTGCTGCATTCCTTCCGGGCTATACCGCGAATAATCCTGCGCGATCACCGGATTGGCAACCAGCGACAGCAGCAACGTCCCAGCCAGAATACGCTTCATCGACGCCTCCCCTTTTCTGCGCCCTCGGTATCGGCCGGGACAGCATAGCGATCAAGGCCGACGGATATCGCAACGGTTTTGGCTTGAA
>JBEVLV010000183.1:0-55043 GCA_040508955.1 Sphingomonas sp.
GGTCAGCGCCGGGCGCCCGCCGCCCGGCGCGATCGCGAGCGGCATGCCGGGCTTGAGGGCCCGCGCCGTGCCGGGATCGACGCCGAAGCGGACGCGCAGGTCGCCTGCACGCGAAACCGAAGCGACGACGGCGCCGGGCTGGATCAGTTCGCCAACCGTCGCACCGAACGTATCGACCACGCCGTTGGCGGGCGCCCGCAGGATCATCGCGCCGGCACGACTGGCCAGGCTGTCGCGGAGAACATTCGCCGACTTGGCGGCAGCGGAAGCGGTCTCGACATCGGCGTTGCTGGACAAACCGTCAGCACGCAACCGCTGGGCGCGGGCAAGCGCGGCATTCGCCGCCTGGGCATCGGTCGCGGCCTTGGTGAGGTCGACGCGCGTCGTCGGCGATGGCGAGAGCCGCGCGATCACCTGTCCCCGAACGACATGCGTGCCGACCGGCGCCTCGATCGCCACCAACACCGCTTCGCCCGGCGCGGCGAGCGAGAGCTTGCCCATCGGCTCCGGCTCGGCGGCACCGTAGATCATCGCCTGCGACGCCAGCGCTGCCTGCTCGACACGGGCGAGCGTCACCAGTGCGACCGGCTCGGCCGCATTGCCTTCTTCGTCCGCACCGCCGGAGCAAGCGGCTACGAGCAGGCACGAAGCCGCAATCCAGAGCTTGTTCATTGAATCCATGCCTCCCTGAGCGTGCCGGTGAGGAGTTCGAGGGCGATCATTTGTTCGGTGATGGCCTGCTCGCTCTGTGCGAGGAGAGCCTGCTTGTCGCGAAGCGCCTGTTCGGTCGCCTCCGCGATCGAAAGCGCGATATCGCCCCGCCCTGCCGCTCGGCGACTGGCCTCGGCATAGTTCTGCGCGGAAGGCAGGTCGCGCTGCACCGCATCGCGCTGGCGTCGGGCGACTTCGATACCCGAGACTGCCGCGGCAATCTCCGCGCGCGTCTGGAACAGCCGCGCCTCATATTCCGCCTTCAGCGCCTCGCGCGTGGCCCGCTCGACCGCGATCCCGCCGCGATTGCGGTTCCACAGCGGCAGCGTGAAATCGATCGCCGGACCGAGGATGAAATTGCCGGAGGTGTCGCGGCTGACGTTGACGGTCAGGCCGAGCGTCGGAAACTGATCGAGGATGGCCTTGCGGACCGCCGCCTCCTGCGAGGCATAGCCGGCCTGCAATGCCTTGATGTCGGTGCGATTGGCGCGGGCAATATCGAAAAGGCGTGCGGAATCGAGTGCCGCATCCCGCCGGGGTTCGTGCGCAAGGCGAAGATCGGTTTCCGGCGGAAGGCCCAGCAAACGGGTGAGCTCGAGTCGTGCCGCGGCCAGATCGCGCTCGGCCACGCGCGCCTTGTCCTCCGCATCCGCCGCCGCGAGCCGAGCCACCTGGACCGGATCGGCGGCGATATCGCCCCGCCCCGCGGCACGCTGGTTCCGCTCCAGCAGCGAACGCGCGTTGGTTCGCGTCGCCTGAGCCAGAGCGACAGCATCTTCGAGGCTGAGAATGCGCACCGCTTGGATGCGTGCGCTACCTGCCGTCTGCCATTCGCTCCACGCCAGATCGAGACGCACCTGACGCGCGGCCGCCTTGGCCTGCACGATCTGCACGCCGCGAGTGCGTAGCGCGGCAAGATCGAAGCCGAGCCCGGTGGCAAGGTCTGCGAACGGATCCGGGCCGGACAGCACCTTGCTCGCCCCCAGGCTGAGCGTTGGATCGGGAAGCAGACGTGCCGCGAACGCCTGCGCATCGCTGACCCCGGCACGGGCGCGCGCCGCACGAAGATCGGGATTTGCAATTACCGCGAGCGTCGCAACCGCATTGCCGTCCAAGGGGCTGGCGAGATCGATCGAGACAGGCTTCAGATAGGGGCGATCAATCGTCCCGGCCTCAGCCGACAACGCCGCGATATCGGGTGCGGCGAGCATCCCTGGCCCCGAATCCAGCGGTACCGGCGCATAGGTCGCGCATCCCGAAAGCGCGAGCAGCAGCAAGGTGAAGCCATGTCTCATCGGGCATTCCGGAAAAGCTGGATCGTCACGCAGAGCCCCGGATCATTGTCCTCTACCGTCACGCCGCCGCCATGCGCACCGGCAACCGCCGCGACCAGACTGAGACCGAGGCCGTTGCCCGGCGTGGTGCGGCTTGCCTCGCCCCGGACGAAGCGCTGCAGGATGCGGCCTCGGTCAGCGACCGGAACGCCCGGGCCGTTGTCGCAGACCGACAGGCGCGTCGCAGATTTATCGGCTCGAAGGGAAACCGCGATGCGGCTGCCGATTGGCGTATGCAGGCGCGCATTGTCGAGGAGGTTGCCGATCGCCTGGGCAAGCAATTCGCGATTGCCGGAGATTTCGATGCCCGGACCGACTTCGCAGACCAGCGTTCGGCCGCTGTCGGTGATCGCCGGTTCATAGTCCTCACAGACGCCCGCTACGAGCGAGCTCAGATCCAGCGACTCGAAGCTCTGCGCCAATGTGCCGGCCTCGACTTCGGCGATGCGCAGGATCGACGCGAACAAAGCGAGGAGCTGATCGCCTTGCTCGATCGCGCGTGCCGCGGCGCCCTCGACCGAACCGACCAAGTCGAGCTGGTTGCGCAGGCGGACCAGCGGCGTCCGGAGATCATGGGCGACATCGCTGGATACCTGGTGAAGGTTTTCCATCAGATGGGCTATCCGGTCGAGCATCGCGTTGAGCGCGGCACCGACCTGATCGAACTCGTCCTGATCCGCTCCGATCGGCACGCGCTGCGCGAGGTCGCCAGCGACGATCGCCCGAGCGGTGCCGCCGATCGTCTCCAGCCGGCGGCGCAGATAATGGCCGAGCATCAGAGCGCCGCCGACGCCGATGATCAGGACCATAAGGAACGCCGCGGCGAACAGCTCGAGGATCGTCGCGTCGATCTGCTCGATCGATTCCGAATCCACCGCGACGACCAGCCGTTCGCCGCCGCGCAGTTCGACCGTCTTGGCCCGCGCGGGATCGGGGCCTTCCTGGGGATCGATGAAGATGATCGTGCCGAACCCGGGCTCTGGCCGCGTCGTATCGAGCGAGCCCGCGATGCGCTTCCCCGCACGATCGAACAATGCATAGCCGAATGCGTCAGTTGCCTTCGCGGTCTCGCGCTCGGCGATCTCGCGGCTGAGATTGGCGACGTCCCCTTCCTGCACGAGCTCCGCGACCTCTTCGGCGATCGCCAGGTCGCGCTGGTGCCGGAATTCGGCATCGGCGGCGAAATAGACCGCGACGCCGAGCAGCAGGATCGCGAGGGCGAAGGCTGCGGAATAGGTGAATGCGATGCGATAGGCCGCGCTCGACCGCCATCTAGCCATCGACACGCATCCGGTACCCGGCACCGCGCACCGTATCGATCGGATCGTCGGCGAACCCCTCACGCAGCTTGGAGCGCAATCGGCTCAGGTGGCTTTCGACGATGTTGGTCTGCGGGTCGAAATGATATCCCCAGACCAGCTCCAGGAACATCGTCCGTGTCACGATCCGGCCCGAGTGGCGCATCAGCTGTTCCAGCAACGCGAACTCGCGCGGCTGGAGATGCACCGCCCGCCCCGAGCGCGTGACTTCGCGGCGCAGCAGGTCGAGCACGATGTCCCCCGCCTCCAGCCGCGTGGGGGTTTCGGTGAGCGGCGGGCGCCGGACCAGGGCGTTGAGCCGGGCGGCGAGTTCGGCAAAGGCGAAGGGCTTCACCAGATAGTCGTCGGCGCCTGCTTCGAGCCCGTCGACGCGGTCCGCGATCCCACCCAATGCAGTGAGCACCAGCACCGGCGTGCGCACCGACGCGGCGCGCAGCCGGCGCAACACGTCGAGCCCGCTGATCTCCGGCAGCATGCGGTCGAGGATGATCGCGTCGAACGGCTCGGTGACCGCGGCGTGCAGCGTGTCGGGGCCTGTCGATGCCCGAACGCAGACATGGCAGAGCGCGGTCAGCCCGCGTTCGATGAACCCGGCCGTATCGGCATCGTCCTCGGCGATCAGGATCCGCATGCGCTTGCGATCAATCCGGCTTGCGGGGGTCTTCGAAGACGCTTTCGACGATGTGCCCGCTATTGGCATCGACTCCGATCTCATGGATGCGCCGTCCCTGGCGGATGTCGAAGCTATAACGCCATTTGCTCTTCTCCCGCTCATATTCGGCAGAGACGATGCGCCCAGGCGCCGCCTTGAGCGCGATCGCCCGGGCGCTGGCCATGCTGATCTTCGCCTTGGGCGGGTGCTGCGGCGCCGCGTCGGCGGAGGCGGCAAGGAGAGCGAGGACGAAAGCAGGGATCAGCAATCTCATCATGGCGGCGACTCCTTCTGACCGGTCCCATCCGTGGCCGGCCAATGCCTGATACGCCTCTTGGATTATGAGAGGCTGGCTTGGGCATTTGGATTTCCCAATGTTCGTTAACGTCGTCCCGTCGCGCCACAGCGAAACGCCGATTACATTGTCCCAATGTCTGCCCCGAGCGCTGGCGTACAGCATCATGGCGAGGCAATTTGCGCAGGAACCAGGAGATTCCCGATGCGCACGCCTCTTCCGATTTCGCTCGCCGCGCTGGCACTGTCGACGGCCGCGGCACCTTTGCCCGGGCCGGCCTATCATGACGCAGAGTCGATCGCGGTGCCCGACGGGTCCTGGGACTATGCGCGCGTCGATCCCGACACCCATCGCCTCTACGTGGCGCGCGCCGCCTTCGTGACTGTCGTCGACCTCGCGGCCGCCAATGCCGTCCGCACGATCGGTGCGGTCGAGCGGGGCCATGCCGTGGTGCCGCTGCCCGGCGGCACGCTGCTGGTGACCAGCGGCAACGACGCGACGGTGCGCTTCCTCGACACCGCCAGCGGCAAGGAGCTGGCCAGAATAGCGGTCGGCAAGAAGCCCGATGCGGCGATCTACGATGCCGCCAGCGGTCTCGCCTATGTGATGAACGCCACCGACGGGTCGGTCTCGATCCTCGATGTCGCCGCGATGCGCGTGGTCGATACGATTCAGCTCAAGCCCGGCCTGGAATATGCGGCGATCGGCAAGGATGGTGCTCTCTACGTCAACGATGAGGATACCAACGAGATCGAGGTCGCCGATCTGAAGCACGGCGGCACCGCCGGCACGATCGCCCTGCCCGGCTGCGAGGAGCCAAGCGGCCTTGCCTATGACGCGAAGCGGAATGTGCTGATCAGCGCCTGCGCCAACGGCAAGGCGGCGATCGTCGACGTCACGCATCGCAAGATGACCGGACTGGTCGATATAGGCGCGGGGCCGGACGCAGTGATCCTCGATGCGGAGCGCCGGCTGGCCTTTATTCCCTGCGGCAAGGACGGCGTACTCGATATCCTGTCGCTCGATGCCCCCGGCGGGGTGAAGCGCGTGGCCCGCGTCAAGACCGAGGTCGGCGCCCGGACCGGCGCGCTCGATTCCGCGACCGGCGCGATCTATTTGCCCAGCGCGAAGTTCGCACCGCCGGCCAAACCAGGCGAGCGCCCCGCGGCGATCCCGGGCACCGCCCACGTCCTGGTGGTCCGCCCTTCCTGAGCAGGCGGAAAGCCGCACATTTCGTCTAGTCGCGGAAAGCTCGGTTCCAGCAGCGATCGATAGATGAGGCGCTCTGCAACGATACGGGCGCCGCGTGATCCGATATTTCCCGCCGCCGATACTGGCTGGCGAAGGCCAGCGGCGAGATCGCCGTGCCCAACGCCGCCGGGGTGTCCCGACGGGGCGAACCACATTGTCCAAAACCTGTCCAAAAAAGAACGGGCGATTGGTCTGGATCGCCTGCCCCCGCTCGTGCGGACGGGAGGGCCAAGCGCAATCAGGGGTCGAGCCTGCTTGCCATAGTGGCGCACCATCTCTGCGACATGCTCAGGACCTAACCGGCCTCGCCGTTATTGAGGCAGTACCCCATCAGATAGCTGCAAGCGTTCTTGCGAAGTCCGTGAAAGGTCGTGCTCCGCTCGAGCGGGGCCATGGGAATATCGAGCGACCGCCAGCGTGCCTGATCCACCGCAAATATGGACTGAAATACCCGCGAATCGGGGATTGTTATTGTCCAGCATGTCGATCAAGCGAGCGGACTATCCCCATTGATATTTCGGTGACCAATCCGCAAAATTCGGACCGCGTGGGCGAACTGGCTAGTGGTCTGACGCAGGAAATAGTGATGATCCGCTCGAACACGAGCCGGACGCAACCCGGTGCTGGCGAAAGGTTGACGGCGACGTGCAGGCAAAGGTCGTGATCGTCGAGGATGATCCGCGGATCGCCGCGCACGTCGCTCATGGGGTGAAGGCTCAAGGCGGCCTTTCGCTGCTCGGAACCGCGGATTCGCTGGCCGAAGCGCGCGCGCTGCTCGATCAGGACGCGGATTTGTTCATCCTCGACCTCGGGCTTCCCGATGGCAACGGGATCGACCTGATTGCGGAGATTCGCACCCGGCGCGGCTTGGAGCCGAAGATTCTGGTACTGTCCGTTCTGGGCGATCAGACGACGGTGCTGGCGGCGGTGCTGGCCGGCGCGGACGGTTATCTGTTGAAGGACCTCGACAGTCTCGACATCGGCCAGCAGGCTGCCGCCGCGCTGTCCGGCGGGGCGCCGCTCTCGCCCAGCATCGCCGCCTATGTGCTGCGCTACCTGCGCGGCCAGCACGAACAGCCAAAGCCGGACGACGACGACCCCGAGCTGTCGCCTCGTGAGTATGAGCTGCTCCAGCTGCTGGCGCGCGGCCAGAGCAACCGGCAGGCGGCGGAGGCGCTGTCGCTGTCGCCGCACACGGTCGGCGATCATGTGAAGTCGATCTACCGCAAGCTCGGGGTAAGCAGCCGGGGCGAGGCGATGGTGCGCGCCTTTCGGAGCGGGTTGCTGCGCCCATGACGGTGACGCTCCGGCGGTGGGGATGGCGCCGCGCGCTCGTGACCGTGCTGGGCGCGCAGCTGCTGTTCTGGAGCTTCTATGCCCTGATCGTGCTGGCTTTTCATCCGGCGGCGGCGTGGGACGAATATCGTTTGCCGGCGAGGCATGCCGGGCTGGCGGCCACGAACGTTCCGACCGGCGCATGGGCGGCGGGTCTTTCAGAGCCGGCCGTGCTGCATATCCCCGGCTGGCAGCCCGCCATCCTCTATCCGGCGCGCATGACGCTCCTCTCCCCATCCGAGAGGAATGAGTCGGGAGCGGCATGGTCGCTCACGTGCCTCCGCCGTCCCTGCGGAGTGACGGACGGGGTCTATGCCGGCCCGTATGACCGGATCGGCGAGGCGGCCGGCTGGGAGCGGTTCCAGCGTTTCGACATGGTCTGGCTGGCCATCGCCGTTGAAGGGCTGCTGGGTTTGGCGCTGCTCGTGCTGCTGCCACTCAGCCGCTTTTCCCGGCTCCAGACCATCACCGGCCTGTTCATGATCCTGGTGAGCGCGGATGCCTGGTTCACCGCCTTCGGAGCGGATGCGCTGCCCTATGCCTGGTTCCCGCTGCTGCGCTATGGCGTTGAATATCTGATGCTGGCGGCGGTGGCGCTGACCGTGAACGCCTTTGCCGGCTGGCGGCCGCGAGCCGCCGGAATCGCCCTCGCCTGCTTCGCCATCGGGTTTGCCGTCTTGATCGCCGCCATGCTGGTGCGTGGCGATGTCGCACCCGTCGTCCCCTTGCTCGACGCCACCGCGCTCGCCTTGCTGTCCGCCTATGGGATCGCCACCCTGCTGCGGATGCACCGCACCGCGCCCGGCCCGGCGATCCGGGTGATGGCGATCCTGCTGGTCGGCATTACCTCGACCGTTTGGGACCTCCTTATCCATCCGGCGCCCTTCGGCCCCATGCTGCAAGCGTCGGTGCTGACACCGACCCTGACGACCTTCCTCATCTTGTTCGAACTCGCACTCCAAGGCCGCCAGCTCGGCCGGGAAGCCGACGAAGCGCGCACCGATCTGGAACGGCAGGTCCTGGAACAGGATGCGAGCCTGCTGCGCTCGTCCAGCCTGCTGCGCCATCAGGAACGGCGGATCGCGATCGACGCCGAGCGACAGCGTCTGTTGCGGGATATGCACGACGGCGTGGGCGGCATATTGACCCATCTGCTGCTCGACACGCGCGAAGGGCGCCTCACCCATGCGGAAATCGGGGAGGCGCTGCAATCGGCGGTCGACGATCTGCGGAACATGGCCAGCGCGATCGACGCCGCCGACGAGCCGATCGACGAAGCATTGGCGATGTTCCGCGAACGCATGTGGGTCCGGCTGGCCCGCTCGGGCATCGCCTTTGACTGGCGGTGCCAGCTCGCCTCTCCCGCGCCGCGTCTCGAGGCGCCTCGGCTGCTCAGCCTTTACCGGCTGTTGCAGGAGGGAATCGCCAACACGCTGCGCCACGGCCAGGCGACGCGGATCGCGCTCATGGCGGAGCCCGCGGACGGCGATCGCCTCCTCGTGACGCTCTCGGACAACGGCGTGGGCTTCGATCCCGCCGAAGCCAGGGGCTCCCCGGGCGAGGGACGCGGCCTCGCCAACATGCATCGCCGCGCCACGCAAATGGGTGGCGATCTGCGGATCGAAAGCGCGCCCGGACGAGGCACCCGACTGGCGCTCGCTGTCCCGATTGAAGACGGCTGGAAACGAAGATCGTGAAAATTTACCAACGATTAACCGCATCTATCCCCGGAACCGGGGATTGATGGTTGCGGCGCAGAACAGCGATAACACCTTCCGACACGCCGCGAAGGGGCTTTCCGGCCTGGGCAATAGGAGGGTGAAATGCGGTTCGATGCAATGGCATACAGGACGGGCTTCTTGGCGCTCGCGATTGGCGGGATGACGGCGACATCGGCGCAAGCGCAGTCATTCTCCTACGCGGACTTCGCCAATACGACGGGCCTCATGATCAACGGTGCTGCGACCTCGCTCGATATCGCCGGCCGTGACGTGATGCGGCTCACGCCGCCCCAGGGCGACACGGGCGGCTCCATGTTCAGCACGCAGGCCATCGCCCTGACCAACGACTACAGCTTCAGCACCCGCTTCACCTTCACCATCGGCTCCAACCACCAAACGCAATTTGGTGAAATCGGCGCGGATGGCATCGCTTTTGTCGTTCAGACCCAGTCCAACAATGTCGGCGGCTTGGGCGGCGGCTTGGGCTATGCCGGTATCAACCCCAGCGTCGAGATTGAATTCGATCCTTACAGCAATGGCGGATCCGATCCCCGCTTGCCCGGCAGCGGCGCTCTCAACGGGAACGATCACATTGCGATCATGGCAAATGGCGACCCCGCGAACCATCTCGCCTATCAGATCGTGTCGCCCACGCTGGAGCTTGACGGCGGCCAGGACATCACCGCCTTCGTCGACTATAACGGCGCCACCAATCTGATGGAGGTGCGCTGGTCGATCGATGGCCTGCGTCCCAGTGATGCCGGCCTCAGCTATTCGATGGATCTGGCGAGCCTGTTCGGCACAAATCCAGTCTATGTCGGTTTCACGGCCAGCACGGGTGCGGACTGGAGTGCGCAAGACATTGTGAACTGGACGTTCAATAGCAATTACGATCCCATTACCACTGCCCCGACCGGAACCATTCCCGCCGGATCGCCGTCCGGCGCCGTGCCGGAGCCCGCGGCCTGGGCGATGATGATCGCCGGCTTCGGCGCGGTGGGCGGGGCCACGCGCCGGAAGCGTCGTCAGAGCCTCCGTTACAGCCTCGGCTAAACCGATTCCCTATCCGTAAGATCGAAGCTGGAGGGGCACCCCGGCGAGCGCGGCCTCACGCCACCGCGCCCCTTCAGCTCAGACCAGTGCGTTGCCTTGACATCTACCGCCCGCCCAAAGCAGCGCACAGTCAGAGCTTCATAAAGGCACTTGGCATCGATCCTTCGCGCATTCCTTGATCACGAACCCGGTCCGGCGGGATCGGCACCGTCCCGCGCTTCAGGCGCATAATAGTGCGAAGACCGGGATGATTATCTTGGAGCACCACGTCGCCGCCGTGCAGAGTCGCGACCGCGTTGACGAGCGCCAAGCCCAGCCCACTTCCCTCGTCGGTGCGCGCCCCATCCAGCCGGCCGAACTTCTGAAGCGCCTCCGCGCGTCGGTCGGCCGGAATACCCTTGCCCCGATCCGCCACGAGCAGCACGACATCGTCAGCACAGCTCGCGACGGAAAGTTCGATCTGCCGCCCGCCCGCCCCGTGCTTGAGGGCATTGTCCACGAGGTTCGCCAGCGCACGTGCGATCAATCCGCGATCTCCGAGGAGATGAACAGGCGAGCCAGGATCGTATTCAATCCGGACGCCCCGATCGGCTGCGAATGGCTGGTACATTTCGCAAAGGTCTTCGACCACTTCGCCGACATCAAAACAGGTGAAGTCCTCTCGGCCGATACCGGCCTCGGCACGACTGATCTCCAGCGCGGACTCGAGCAGTTGAAGAAGCCCGGCCACCTCGCGCGAAATCGCCTCGTAGCCGGCAAGATCGCTGGAACCCCGAGGTCTTCGCATCGCCAGCTGTACATGCGCCGATATCCGCATCAGCGGCGAGCGGATATCGTGCGCGAGCGCATCGGTCAGGAGACGGAGCTCTTCGACGAGCGCTTCGATGCGGGCCATCATCGCATTGAGCGATTCACGCAGGCGGTTGAGCGGATCGCTGCTGCCATCGGTCGCCAGGCGACGGGACAGGTTACCGTCGGCGACGTGCCGCCCCGCGATCGCGATGATCTCGACCATGCCGTTCATCCGCCGGATGATCAACGCGCTCCCGAGAAGGCCGATCGGCAACGCCAGCGCGAAGGCGGCTGCCAGCGCCAGCAGCAGCGCACGCTGCATTGTGACCCGTCCATCGACCAGGCCGCCGAGGAGCAGCACTTCCCCGGACGGTAGCCGGGTGGTGAACGCGATAAAGGGTTCGTCCTTCCCTACTTCATCGCGGCGAAGCGTAACCGGCGTCCAATCCGCGGGTGCCTTCAGGCCGGCGGGCCAAACCGAGACGTTTCCCGCAATCCGGTGGCCGTCGGCCGCAACCAGCATCAAGGCGCTTTCGTCCGAAAGACCGTGCTTTGCCTTGGTTCGAACAGCCTTCTCCAGTTCCCGCAGTCCACCTTTCGCATAGTGCCGGGAGAGATTGTCGCGCCGGAACTCGAGCGGCCGGGCGAAGCTGTCCAGCATGAGCCTGTCCGCCTGGAAATAGACGAGCACATAGCCCGGCAGGGTGCAGATGAAGATGAGCGCG
Organism: Sphingomonas sp.; assembly: GCA_040508955.1. Classification (GTDB taxonomy): domain Bacteria; phylum Pseudomonadota; class Alphaproteobacteria; order Sphingomonadales; family Sphingomonadaceae; genus Sphingomonas. Next base: position 11,189 of record JBEVLV010000183.1, read on the forward strand.
AAGTTCAGCAGGAGGAACTTTGCGGTGGTCGATCTGACCCAGTTCCGCATGTCAGTTCAGCTTTCCGAGCAGATATCCCGCACCGCGCACGGTATGGATCAGGGGCTCCGCGCCCTTGGCGTCGATCTTCTTGCGAAGGTTGCTCACATGAACTTCGACGATGTTCGTACCCGGATCGAAATTATATCCCCACAGCTCCTCGATGATCATCGAGCGGGTGACCACGTGGCCGTGATTCCTCAGCAAATATCGCAGCAGGCGAAACTCGCGCGGATGCAAGCTGATCGGCTTGCCTGCCCGCGTGACGCGCGACGTACCAACGTCCAGACTGAGCTCGCCGACTGCGAGGATCGTGTTGGCGCTTTCAGCGCCGCTTCGGCGCGACAAGGCCTCGATCCGGGCGATCAGTTCCGACAGGTCGAACGGCTTGACCAGATAATCGTCGGAGCCAGCGCGCAGACCTTTGACGCGCTCGTTGGTCGATCCGATCGCGGAGAGCACGATCACCGGCGTCTTGAGTTGGCGCGCGCGCATCTCCTGCACGACCGCTAGCCCGTCCTTGCCGGGCAGCATGCGGTCCAGGACGATCATCGAATAGTTGCCCTGCAGCGTCCGCAAGAGGCCCTCTGCGCCGTCTCGCTCCCAGTCGACGACAAATCCCGCATCCCCGAGCCCGGTCATCAGGAAATGCGCCGTCTCGACGTCGTCCTCGATAACCAAGACCCTGGTGTCTGCGGCCGATTGCAAAACGCGTCCCCATGCGGTCGCGCGCGCTGGCCCTGGGGCATCTCGCCCACCTTGCCATCAGCGTCGGCAAGCGCCTCGAAGGGTGCGTTAGGCTTCCTCCATTTCGCTTTTGTGACATCGGTCCGGATCGGCTCGGGGCGGCTTCGTCGAACCCGCAAGGCGCAACAAGGCGGGTCCGTACTTGCAGGATTAAATAGCTTTAAGGTTCGCCGCGCGTCACGGAAGTGCAACGCGCGGAACCTAGCGGCGGCCTCGACGCCTTCGAGCGGACACTGAAAAATAGAACAGCCCGAAGCGGGCGAGAGCGCAAGCGCCCCGGCGCATGCGTACCGATGCCGCTTGTCCAGTGTCCGCAGGAAATCGTCCCACAGTTCATAGTTGGGGGAATTTTTCCTATGAAAAAGAACAGCTTCCGCCACGCCCAGGCTCTGGGTCTCGTTTCCATTTCGGCATTGGCGCAGGCGGGACTCACGGCGCCCGCGTTCGCCAAGGATATTCGCCCCGCCGCATCGACCATTGAAGAGCGCGACGCCGGCCGTGTCACCGGCATCGTCGTGCGCGCCGACGGAACCTTCGCGAGCGGCGCGCAGGTTCAGATCGACAGCAGCGACCGTATCGCCGTGACCGATTCCTCGGGCCAATTCTCATTCGACGATGTGCCCGCTGGCACCCATAGCGTAACCGTCAGCTATGTCGGCAGTGCGACCGCGTCGCAGGACGTGGTGGTGACGCCGGGCCAGCCGGTCAGACTGCGCATCGCCTTGTCGGCCGGCGAACAAGGCGGCGGCAACGAGATCGTGGTGACGGGTGCCCGGCCGATCGCAGAATCGCAGGAGGCCGCGCTCCAGCTCAAAAAGGCATCGAACTCGATCATAGACGTGCTTTCGTCGGATTCGTTGGGACAATATTCCGACCAGAACGTCGCCGAGGCAGTGACACGGCTGCCCGGCATCGCCGCGCAGCGCGACCAGGGGCGCGCGCGCTATGTCTCGATTCAGGGCGCCCCCAATCAGTGGACGACGCTGTCGATCGGCGGCGTGAATGTGGTTAGCCCCGAAGGTCGGCAGGCACGTTTCGACACGATCCCATCCGAGCTCGCCGCCCGCATCGTCGTCAAGAAGGAAGTCACCCCCGACATGCCCGGTGAGACCATCGCGGGCAATATCGACATCGTTCCGCGCAGCCCGTTCGACTATCCGCACGCCAAGGTCCTGCTCGACGGTGCCTACGGATTCAACGAACTCGGCGCCGGCAGGCAGTATAATATCGGCGGCGTCCTCTCGACCCGCTTCGCGCACGATACGTTTGGCATCCTGCTCACCGCATCACGTGAAGCGGGTGATTCGGTCACCGACAATTACGAGATCAGCTGGGCCCGCGTCGCCGACAAGGGCGACAACCAGACTCAGGTCTGGGCCAAGAACTTCACCGACAAATTCTACCGCGTGACGCGCGCAACCACCTCTTATAGCGGCAGGCTGGAATGGCGGCCGAACGCGGACAACAAGGTCTATTTCTCGTCGGTCTTCACCGAGTTCGAGGACCCGCAGCTCGAGAACAAGTACCAGTTCGTATTCAGCGATTCCTCGGCCGGCTATGCCAATGTCGGCCTGGGCAACACGCCGATGAAAGGCGTGGCGACAGGGGTCGGCATCAAGAGCTCGGAGGATTCCGACGACGATATCCAGCGCATCTTCTCGAACACTCTGGCCGGTGAGCACAATCTGGGCGATTGGCGGATCAAGTGGTTCGGCAATTACACGCGCTCCGACAAGATTGCCCGCCCGCCATTCGGCACCGATTGGGCGAGCGCCAAGACGCCTACCGCGCGCCCCACGACCGCCTATGATTTCTCCGATCCGAGCAAGCCGAAGATCGACCTTTACACGACCGTCGCCAATCCCGCGGGCGGCTACATGGCAGGGGCATCGAAGTCCTATATCTCGACGACCGAGCTGGGCCTGACCAGCTTCTCGCGCGAGGATGGGCTCGACCGCACCGACTCCTATACCGGCAAGTTCGACATCGATAAGGATGTCCAACTGTTCGGCACCAGCACGACGTTCCGCTTCGGCGGCGAGTATGACCGGCGAACCAAGACGTCCGAGAACAACCTGTCCTACACGGCGGAGCCTGGCGACATCCAGGCGGCCGGGTTCCCGGTCCCGACCCAGGACACCATCGCGATCGGCACGCCGTACAAGGGCGACCGCGATCTGTCCTACACGTTCAAATACTTCTCGAATTCCGTGACCAAGGCACTGATGGACAAGTATATCGCGTCGGGCGCCGCGACGATCGACGAGGACAATATCAAGACCAGCAACTACTGGGTACGCGAGCAGATCTTCGCAGGCTATGCGATGGGAACGACGTCCTTCGCCTGGGGCAACATCATCTATGGCGCCCGGGTAGAGCATGTCGAGAACGAAGGCACCGCCATGGTCGAAGGCGCCAGCGGCTTTGCGCCGGTGCTGACCAAGTCGTCGCAGACGATGGTCTTCCCCAGCTTCCATGCGAACTGGAACATCAATCGCGACATGAAGCTGCGCTTCTCGCTGAATACGGGCGCCGCCCGGCCGGAATATTCGCTGCTGCGGCCTAACTTCAGCATCGACGATACCGAAGAGACGATCAGCGGCGGCAATCCGGATGCCAAGCCCGAGCGCTCGAAGGGCGTGAACCTCAACTATGAATGGTACATGCCTTCGACCGGCTTCTTCACCGTCGGCGGCTACTACAAGAAGCTGACCGACGTACTCTTCGACTATACCGCGCAGGAATTCGGCTCGGACGTCCTCAACAGCGGCGGAATTGACCGTTCGCTCTACGAGTACAGCACCACGGTCAATGGCGGCAGCGGATCGATCAAGGGCGTCGAGATTGGCTATCGCCAGCCGCTCAGCGTCCTGTTCCATGCGATGGGCCTGCACGGATGGATCGATGGCTTCGGGGTGGAAACAAACGTCACCTTCAACAAGTCCGAAGCCGAGACGCCCGACAACCGCAAGGTGCCGGTCCAGGGCGCGTCGGCCCGCCTCTTCAACCTGTCCGGCTATTACGAGAAGTACGGCATCTCGGCGCGCGTCAACTACACCTATCGCTCCAAATATCTCGACTCGCTCGGTGAAGCGGCCGGGGACGAATATTGGGCCTCAAACGGCCGGCTCGATGCGTCCGTGCAATATGCCGTCAATCCGCGCCTGCAGCTTTACTTTGAGGCCAACAACCTGACGAACGAACCCGGCATCCGCTATGTCGGCACCTTCGCCCATCAGGCCGAGCACGAAGTGTTCGGACGGAAATTTCTCTGGGGCCTGCGCGCCAACTTCTGAACGCGAGAACCTGGGAGGGCGGCGCTGAAGTGACCTTCGGCGCCGCGAAATGCTGGCGCCCGCGAAACGCGGCGCAACACAAGGATATCGACATGAGCATCACGATTACGCGGCGCGGCGTCATGGGCGGGATCGGCCTTGCGGCCGCGGCAGCGCCTTTCAGCAGCCTCGAGGCACAGACGGCTGACGCCGTCACCTTCATGGCAATCGGCGATTGGGGTCGGCGCGGCGAACCGCATCAGCGCACGGTGGCGGAGACGATGGGTAGACTTGCTGCGCAGATCGGCAGCCGCTTCACGCTGGCGCTGGGCGACAATTTCTATGGGTCGGGCGTGCAATCGGTCGACGACACGCATTGGCAGGAATCGTTCGAAAGCGTCTACACCGCGCCTTCACTCCAGCACCGCTGGTACGCGATCCTCGGCAACCACGACTATAAGGGCAACCCGCAGGCGCAGATCGACTATTCGCGCAAGAGCGCGCGTTGGACGATGCCCGGCCGCTACTATGTCCTGCCCGGCGCGACGATCGGCCTGCCGCATGCCGACCTGTTCATGATCGACACCGCGCCGCTGGTCTCGGGCTATCGCAAGGAGCCGGCAGCGACGGCTGAACATCATGTCCACGACCAGAATCCCGATGCGCAATATGCATGGCTCGACAAGGCGCTCGCGGAGTCAAAGGCGCCCTGGAAGCTGGTCTTTGGCCACCATCCGGTCTTCTCTGGGGGGCAGCACGGCGACAGCAAGGACCTGATCGCCAACCTGCTGCCGATCCTGAAACGCCACGGTGTTGAGGCTTATATCTGCGGGCACGATCACGACATGCAGCATATCGTCCGGGACGGCATGCACTTCATCGCCACCGGCTGCGGATCGACGGTGCGGCCGGTCGGCAGGGTCGAGGGCACCCGCTTCGCCGTGTCGACCTCGGGACTGTCGCTCTGGCGGCTCGGGCCGGAACGGCTCGACCTGGCCTTCTATGACTGGGCAGCGTCGAAGGTCTATGAGGCGTCGATCGCACGCGACGGCAGCGAGGTCCGGCCTACCAAGCCAGGCCACAAGGACGAGGACGCGTGATACCCTCGCGTCGCTCCGCAGGGATTGCGCGGTTTCGCTGGCTGTCGGCAGCCATCGCGATGGGCCTGCTCGGAGCCGGCGCTGCCCCGGCAGCATCCGGCACGACCGAGCCTGGATTGACGGTCGAGCATGTCGTGTTCCTGATGCGCCATGGTGTCCGTCCGCCGACCAGCGATCCCGGTAGGCAGGAAGGGTTCGCGGACCTGCCTTGGCCCAGTTGGTCTGTTCCCTATGGCTGGCTGACCAATCACGGCGCCGCGGCTATCCGCCTGCTCGGCGCTTCCGATCGCGCATGGCTGCAAGACGAGGGATTGCTTCCGCGCACTGGCTGCCCGGAACCCGGGACGGTCACGCTCGCTTCGGACAGCGAGCAGCGCACCGTCGCGACGGGCGACGCGTGGGCGCTCGCACTGGAACCCCGCTGTGAAATCGCGAACCAGCATCCGCCGGAGACGGTGCGCGACCCGCTGTTCACCGCGTCGGCGGACAAGTCCGATCTTGATACCCATGCAGCGAACATGTCGCTTCTCGCGCAGCTCGGGCCGGACGGAATCGCCGGGATCGACCGCCAGGAGCAGGACGCACTGCGCACGATTGACCACATTCTCTGTGGCGCTCGGCAGGCGGGTTGCGGCTTGCCCGACAAGTCGAGCAGGCTTGAGGAGCCGGAGCCCGGTAAGCAGGCCAAAGTTTCGGGCGCACTGTCCCGCGGCTCCAACCTGGCCCAGATTCTCCTGCTCGAATATGCCGACGGCAAACCGATGAACGAGGTTGGCTGGGGAAGGGCAAGCGCTGCCGACATCGCACGGGTCGGCTCGCTTCATAGCACTGGGTTCGCGCTCAGTGCTCGCGTGCCTTATGTTGCGCAGCGCAGCTTCCTCGCGCTGCGCGAAAGGATGCGCGTCTCGCTCGATGATGGCGGACCCAAGGTCGCGATGTTCGTCGGACATGACGGGACCGTGTCGAGCCTGGGCGGCCTGCTGGGGCTTCATTGGAGCGTACCCGGCTTCGCGGCGGATGATCCCGCGCCAGGTGGCGCGCTCGTCTTCGAAACGGTGCGGGACGGCAGCGGCAACCGGTTCGTTCGCGCCTTCTACCGGTCGCACACCCTTGAACAGATCAGAAATCTCTCGCCTGACGCGCCATTCTGGCAGCCGCTGCCGATCGCTGGCTGCGGTAGCGCGCCGCTTCTTCTTTGTCCGAAAGCCACCTTCGACCAACTGCTGGCTCGAAAGTCGTAGGGGTGTATCCGAGGGCGCGTCCGATGGCCTCGGTGGACGGGGCTGCCAGGATCTCCGGACCCGCATGCAGTATGTTTCGAGGGGGAGAGCGCGAATTTTCGCAGCTCGTCAGACCGCAACAGTCACGGTCGCCGAAAATCTTTTTTGTCTGAGTTGACGGAATTTCACTGACCGCTCGTCTGGGATGCTGCGGCGTAAGACCGCTTCTCATTCGGGAGAGATTGATGCGTTCTAAGGGCTCCATATTCTGCTGCGCGTCGCTGATCAGCATCGCGATTTCCGCTCTCGTCAGCCAGAGCGCCCTCGCGCAAACCGCGGACCAGACCACGCCGGACGCTGCGGCAGTTCAGCAGGACAGCACGGTTCCCCAATCGGGCGAAGCTGCCGACGACCAGCAGAGCGAGATCGTCGTCACCGGCTATCGCGGCAGCCTCGCGCAATCGACCCACGCGAAGCGCGACGCGGTCGGTTTCACGGATTCGATCTTCGCCGAAGATATCGGCAAGTTTCCCGACACCAACATCGCCGAGAGCTTCAACCGCATCCCCGGCATCACGATCACGCGCGACATCAACGGCCAGGGCACCAACGTCGCGATCCGCGGCCTGGGCAGCAACTTCACCCAGGTGACGCTGAACGGTGCGCCGATCGCTGTCGCCTCTTCGGGCGCGACCGACGCGCAGGGCACCGACCGCTCGGTCGACCTGAGCTTCTTCCCGACCGACCTGTTCACCAAGCTGACGGTCAACAAGAGCTATACCGCCAGCCTGCTCGAGGGCGGAGCCGCCGGCAATGTCGACATCCGCAGTGCGCGGCCGTTCGATCATCCCGGCACCCACCTGACCTATAATCTCCAGACGACGAAGCAGAGCACGACGGACCGCTGGGGCGGCCGCGGCTCGCTGATCGCCAGCGCGACCAGCGGCACTTTGGGCATCCTGGTCGGCATATCCGGCGATCGCCAGGAAACCCGCGTTCCCGGTTTCGAGACGATCGGCTGGACCAATGCCAATCTCTCGGCCGCACAGTGCGGCGCTGCGAGCGGCTGCAACAACACCGGCGGCGGCAACTATACCATCCCCGGCGTCGTTCCCGCCAATGCCGGCAACGGCCTGGTCGCCGGTACGGTGATCGACAAGGCCTTCCTGCTCGCCCACAATCCGGGCCTCACGATCCAGCAGATCGACAATGCGTTGATCCCGCGCCTTGGCGGCGTCTCGATCGCCGATGGCCGGCGCGACCGCGTCAATGGCGTCGCCAGCGTCGAGTGGCGGCCGAGCGACAGTCTCCATTTCTACATCGATGGCATGATCGGCTACCGCGAATATGATTACACCCGTACCACCGGGGAATGGATCGTACGCAACGGCGGCCCGATCCCGCTAAACATGACCGTGGACCGCGACGATTGCAGCCAGGGCTGCGTCGCGACCGGCGGCACTTTCGCCAATGCCCAATTCTACTCGGTCAGCCGTCCCTATGAGGAGACCAACCATTATTGGGGCGTGAACCCCGGCATGGAATGGACGGTCACCGACAATCTCAAGGTGAACCTGCAAGGCAACTATACCCGTTCGACCTTCCACCGCCAGGTGCCGTCGATCCTGCTGGTCACCCCGGCCAGCTCGGGCGTCACCGTCACCTTCAAGAATGACGGCGGCGTGCCGGACATCACGAGCAACGTCGATCTCAACAATCCGGCAAGCTATGTCTGGAATGGCGGCCGCCTCAACATCCAGGACGAACGCCGCGTCAACGAGACCAAGGGCATTCGCGGCGACGTCACCTGGGGCGGCGAGCGGCTCAACCTGCATATCGGCGGCAACTATGACGATGTGAGCCGCAACATCACCGCGTTCGACAACAGCCAGGCCTGGCAGAATGCGGTGTGCGGCAATCAGCCGAGCGTCAACCTGCTCTCGCCCAACACCCAGCCCCCCTGCACCGGTGACGTGATCACCGGCTCCGCCGCTGCGGTGAACGCGATCAATCCCGCATATCCGGCCTATCCCGGCTACGGCACCGGTTATACGGCTGGCGCGGCCACGCCGGTCACCTATGGCGGCTCGCTGATCCCGACGAGCCAGATCCCGAACTTCTTCAAGCCAGGCCCTGACGGCTTCGTCGTCGTGGACTGGAGCAAGTTCCGTCCGACCAGCCAGTTCGACAAATATCACGACGCCGCGCCGCTCGTCGGCTCGTCCAACACTGGCGCGAATGGCGGCTTCATCGAGGAGAAGACCCCGGCATTCTTCGCCGAGGTCAACGGCATCGCGACCGTCGGCGGCAACGATCTCCGCTTCAATGCCGGCCTGCGCTGGGTGCATACCGACCAGACCATTGCGGGTCTGGTTTCGCTCCCCGATCCGCGCAACACGCCGGCCGGTGGCGCCGCGCTGCCTGACGGCAGCCGCTATCCCAATGTCAGCAGCACCGTGTTCACCGAGAGCACCTATTCCAAATGGCTGCCCGCCGCGAACATCGCTTACAATGTTTCGGAACATGCCCTGGTGCGTGCGGCCATCTCGCGCACGATGACCCGGCCCGATCCGAACGCGCAGTTGCCGGGCGTCAATTTCTCCGCGCCCTCGGCCGACATCGCGACGATCGGCAATCCGCAGCTGGCGCCGTACATGTCGACCAATATCGACCTGGGCTTCGAATATTATACCGGCCAGGAAGGCGTGATCAGCTTCAATGCCTTCCGCAAGGCGGTGACCGGGTTCACGGCGAACGGGATTGCGACCGTGCCGTTCGCCGCTCTGGCGCAGTACGGCATCACCTACGACACGCTGACCCCGACCCAGCAGGCGGGACTCGATGCACGCGGTGGCCCCAACGCCGCCACCATCCAGGTGACGCAACAGGTCAACGCCAGCGGCACGCTGAAGGTCAACGGGCTCGAATTCCAGTGGGTTCAGCCGCTCGACTTCCTGACCCGGAAGATCGGCGTGCGCGGCTTCGGCTTCATCGCCAACGCAACCGTGGTCGATCAGACGGGTTCGGGCGCGGCGCCGGCCGTCGCGCTGGGCGTCGCTCCCTATACCTATAACGCGATCGGCTATTATGAGGGCAACGGCATCAGCGTCCGCGTGTCGGACACCTTCCGCAAGGGCTCCCAGGTCGGCGCCTCGAACCAGAACGGCATCGCCGCGGCGGGTCTCTTCAACGACAATTACGCGCAATGGGACCTGTCGACGATCTTCGATCTCGAGAAGATCACCGGGGTGAAGCGCCTCCCTCAGATCACCTTCGATGTGACCAACTTCACCAACTCGAAGCTCAGGTCCTATTTCCAATTCTCCAACGCAACCTTCACCCAATACGAGCCTGGTCGCCAAGTCTTGATCGGCATTCGCGGCTCGTTCTAGTCCCCCCTTTCAGGGCGGCCCGCATCCTGGCCGCCCTGACTTTTTGGGCTTGGAGACGCGATTGAAGATGCGTCGATATCCAGCATTTTCTGCGGTCGCGCCGCTGATTCTGGCGCTCGCTCCAGCGCAGGCGCTCGCTCCAGTCCGATGGACCGCGAGTTGGGCAACTGCGACGATGCCGAGCGACCCCGGCAGTGCGCTGCCGCAAAGTGCGTCACATGACGTGACGATCCGCCAGTTCATCCGGCTTTCGGCGGGCGGAAAGCGGCTGCGGCTGCGCCTCAGCAACGCATTCGGTGCAGCGCCGCTTGTCCTCGACACGATCCGCATCGGATTGGCCGACGGCGGTGCGGCAGGGGCGATCCGTGCCGGCACTTCCCATGCCGTCCGCTTCGGCGGGTCGGACGCCGTTACCGTTCCCGCAGGCGCCGAATATGCCTCCGACCCGATCGAATTGCCGGTCCACGGCCTCGAAACGCTCGCGATCAGCTTTCATCTGGGCGAGGCCCAGCCACGCCAGACGGTACATTATGTCTCCCGGGCAACCTCCTATCTCGCCGCCGGCAATTTCTCGGACGCGACCACGCTGCCGGGCGCCACGCCCATCGAGCATTGGTATCAGCTCGCCGCGGTCGATGTGGATGCAGGCGTCGGGGCTCGCGCGATCGCCGTGCTCGGCGATTCCATCACCGACGGCCATGGCTCGACCCTCGATGGCAATAACCGTTGGACCGATGTCCTGGCGGACCGCCTTCAGGCCGATCCGCGCACGCGCAATATAGGCGTCCTTAATTTCGGCATCAGCGGCAATCGCCTGCTCAAGGACGGTGGCGCACCATCGGGCATGGCACGCCTCAACCGCGAGGCGCTGAGCCAACCTGGCATCGCTACGCTCATCGTCTTCGAAGGCGTCAACGATCTCGGCATCCTCTCTCGCGAGGGGCCGGTCACCCCCGAGGCCCGCGATGCCGTGGTGACGGGCCTGACCCAAGCCTATGCCCAGATCATAGCCTATGCACATTCTCGCAATATCCGCGTGGTGGGCGCGACGCTGCTGCCCTTCGGCGGTACGAAGGTCTATCGCTCCGATGCGGACGCCGATGCCGATCGCCAGCGGGTCAATGCCTGGATCCGGGCACCCGGCCATTTCGACGCGGTCATCGATTTCGATGCCGTGGTACGCGACCCGTCGAATCCCAGCGGCCTGCTCGCCAAATATGATACCGGCGACCGGCTGCACCCTTCGGCGGCCGGCTACGGCGCGATGGGCCGGTCAATCGTGCTTGGTGATCTGCTCCGATAGCGCATTAGAACTTTCCGCGGATGCCGAGCATAAACTGAATGCCGGGCCGGTATTCGGTGTAGGTGGCGTTGGGGAACTGGAAATAGGTGCGCAGCCGGGCGTTGGTGAAATTCACGACGTCCAGCGTGACCTGCGGCAAATGATCACCGCCCAGCAGCGTCGACAGATCGAAGATCGAAGCCAAATCCCATTGCTGGTAGTCGTCGGTGAAGAGGCCGGCCTGCGTTATGCCGTTCTGATTGGGTGGTGCCGATTGCGAGCCCTTTTGGAAGCTCGTCGCCACACGCACGCTGATCCCCTGGCGTTCATAATAGGCCGTGAGATTGTAGGTGAAGGGAGCAACCCCCAGCGCGACCGCAGGTGCCGCTCCTGAACTGTGCTGATGAACAAGGGTCGCGTTGGCGTTGACGCCGAAGCCCCGAATGCCAACCTTCGAGGTCAGGAAATCGAGCGGCTGCACCCATTGCATCTCGAGTCCGCTGACCCAGAGCGTGCCGTCCGCATTGACCGGCTGCGACACCTGCACCGTTGCGGTCCCCGGCCCGCCGCGACCGTCGATCGCTGCCTGTTGAGTCGGGGTCAGCGTGTCATAGGTGATCCCATAGGCGGTCAGCGCCGAGAAGGGCTCAGTGACGATCCGGTTGCCCGTAAACCCGGTAACTGCCTTGCGGAAGGCGTTGAAGCCGAGCCCGCCCTCCTCACCCGTGCTGAGCTCGACGCCCAGGTCGATGTTGGTCGACATATAGGGCGCCAGCTGCGGATTGCCGATCGTCGCGACATCCGCCGAGGGCGAGGAGAAATTGACGCCGGGAAGCTGCGCGCTGGGATCGGGCCGCGTCATCGTCCGGGCCATGGCCGCGCGAACCACTAGGTTCGATCCGACGTCGAGTGCGACGTTCGCCGCGGGAAGCCAACGCGCATAGTTGCTGTGCGTATAGACCGTCTCGAGGCGGTTGGGATAACGACTGCCGTCCGGGGCAGTCGAACCGTCTGCCAGGACGTTGCGGGGGTCTGGTGACGAAACCAGCCCGCCAATCGTCTGCCAGGTATGCGTCCAGCGCAACCCCAGGTTGAAGCGCAGGTCGTTTTCGCCCAGCTGCTCGACGCCGTTGACCTCGATAAAGGCTGCGGGGGAACGTTCGCGGATATAGCCGCCACTCGCACCTGTGTTCGATGCGCCGGTCACCGGCGCGCTCGCGCGGAAGGCGTCGATCGCACTCGCCGTGGAAAATCGGTTCCAGTCTACCACCACGAAGCCGTCGGGCCCGGGTACGAAGAAGTTCGGGATCTGGCTCGTCGGGACCAGCGAGCCGCCATAGCTGATCGGAGCGGTCGCACCGGCCGTGGAACCGGTGCCATATCCGGGATAGGCCGGATAGCCAGACGGTGCCGCGCCAGGCTGGTCGAGTCCCTGGCAGGGCGGCTGCGAATTGGGCGATGGCAGGAATATGCTGGGATCGTTGCCGCAGACCGCATTCTGCCAGGCGAGGCTGTTGTCATATGCGGCGATCGTCCGCGCGGTATCGTCGTAGTTGCCGCCAATTCGCAGATTCAGCTGCCTGCCGCCCCAGAGAATGTCTCCGCGAATGCCCCCCGTCGTGTTCAGACGGCGTTCGTCCTGAAGATTGAGGCGGCCGCCATCCCAGACATAGTTAGCAGGATCATCGAGATCGACATTGCCGGTGATGCTGGGGATGTCACCGCCATTCCGATAGCTGACGGTGATCCCCGAGCTGGCCGGCGTCACGAGCAACACCGATGCCAGCGCCCTTCGAAAGGTCGATCGAGCGTAGTTGCCCCGGATCCGCACACTCAGATCTTCCCCCGCGCGCCACTCCAGGCCGGGATTTACCCCCCAATAGTGATTGGTCTCGTCATAGAGGCGGCCGACCGAATAGAACTGCGCGTTGGCGAAGGTGCCGCCGGTCGCGACGCAGCCCCGGCTGCAATCCGCCCGGTCGACAGTCATGTCGAGCGGGATCGGCATGGCATTGCGCACGATCCATTCGTCGGTAGTGCGCGTATAGGCGTAGCGGCGATAGCCGGCCATCGCATCGACATATACGTGCAGCGCCTCGCTCGGTCGCCACTCGACGCTGGCGACGCCGTTGACGCGGTCGCGCCGGCCATCGGCGATCGAGACACCGCCCAGGCGTGGCAGGATGGCGTTGTCGATCTGCTGGATCGTGAGGCCCGGATTGTGCGCGAGCAGGAATGCCTGGTCGATCACCGTGCCGGCGACCAGGCCATTGCCGGCATTGGCGGGAACGACGCCGGGGATTGTGTAATTGCCACCGCCGGTGTTGTTGCAACCCGAGGTCGCGCCGCATTGCGTGATCGAGAGGTTGGGGTTGGTCCAACCGACCGTTTCATAACCGGGAACGCGGGTCTCCTGGCGATCCGCCGACAGGCCGACAAGGATCCCCAGCGTGTCCGAGGTCGTGCTGGCGATCACCGATCCCCTGCCGCCCCATCGACCGGCGCCGTCGGAATATCGCGCCTGCAAATCATAGGCGAAACGGGATCCCGGCCGATCGAATGGCCGTGCGGTGCGAACGTCGATCGTTCCCGACGCTCCCCCTTCAAGGTCGCTGGCACGATAGCTCTTGGTGACGGTGAGCTTGGTGAAAAGGTCGGTCGGGAAGAAACTCAAATCGACCGACCGGTCAGTGCCCTGCGCATCGGTGATCCCGGAGGAAGCGACCGCGATCGGCGCGCCGTTCATCGTGACCTGGGTGAAGTTGCTGCTCAGGCCGCGGATCGCGACGTTGGTGCCCTGGCCGTTGATGTCACGCGTGATCGTGATGCCGGGAATGCGGTTGAAACTCTCGGCGATGTTGGTGTCGGGGAACTTGCCGATATCCTCAGCGAAGATCGAATCCGTGAGTCCGACCGCCTCGCGCTTGGCCAAGGCCGCCTGTGCGAGGCTGCCCCGATAGCCGACCACGACGATTACGTCCTTTGGCGAAACCATCGGCTCGATATCGGGAATATTCGCCGTGGGCGCAGATGCGACGGCCCCCGGAGCGACTGGACGAGCCCTCGGTGCTGCGGAACGCGACCTGGGAAGCGGTTGCAGCCGCCCTCCGGGGCGCCGCGAAAGCACCGCGGTTCGGCCGTCGAAGGAGACTAGTTGCAGGTCGGTACCGACAAGAAGGCGCTGCAGCGCATCGCGGATCGTCAGCGTGCCGCGTACCCGCCCGACCGTCTGCCCGCGCAGATCCTCGGCCGCTGCCAGCACCTGAATGCCTGCCTGCTGCGCGAACGCGACGATGCCGGTGCGGGCGGACTGGGGCGCCACGTCGAACGCGCGGACACCCTCCTGCCCCGCCGCCGCTGGGGCAGCGACGGCCCCCGTTCCCGTGGTGACGGCCATTGCTCCCTCGAGGAAGGCCAGGCCCGCGAATAACATCCTTCCTCCCCATGCACCCCCGGTCTTTCGCCGCGTTATGCCCAATTATCTCATCTCATGGCACGATCCGGATCGCACCTCCGTCCCGTTCGACATGGCCGCCCACTAGCGCCGCGCTCGCGTTCGCGAAACCGTCGAGATCGTCGGTCTGGAACGATCCCACGACATGCCGCCCGGCTAGGCTGGGATCGACCTGCAACCGCACGGCATGATATCGATTGAACTCCTCGGCGGCGGCGGCCAGCGTCATGTCGTCGAGCACGACCCGGCGCTCGCGCCACGCCAGCCTCTGGCCCGCCTTGTCATCGGGCACCGCATTGGTCTGCAGCGCGCCATAGTCGCCGACGCTGGCCCGGTACCCCTTGGCCAGGAGAAAGGGTCGCCCGGTCGCCGGCCAGATCTGCACGACACCTTCGGTGACGATGACCTCCGACGCGCTTTCGTGCCGCCGGACGTCGAACGCGGTGCCCACCGCCTCAACCCGGACCGGGCCGACGCTCACCACAAACGGACGGACTCGGTTCTTGGCCACCTTGAACCATGCCTCGCCAACGGCGAGCTTGACGTTGCGTGTCTTGGCGTCGAACGCAAAATGCACTTTGCTCGCGCTATTGACGGCCGCGTGCGAACCGTCCTCGAGCGCGATCTCGCGGATCTCGCCGACCGCGGTCTCGACCGACGTGCCGACCGGCCAGAGGCTCCAGCCGACGCCAAGCGCAAGTGCTGCCGCGACCCCGCCCCCGGCCCATAGCAACCGGCGGCGGGCAATGCCGGGCGCCTCGGCCAGCATTTCCTCCTGCGCGCCGAGGGCGCGGCCGCGATCGAGCATGCTCATCATCGCCTGAGCGCGCAGCAAGGCGCCGCGCCGGCGGGTGTCGCCCGCCAGCCAATCGCCGAGTTCGACGGATTCGTCCGTGCTCAGGCCGCGGTCGAGCCGCGCCGCCCAGCGACAGGACGCTTCCTCAATCTGCGCTGCGGTCTCGCTTTCCATCTTTCCCACCTCGGCGGGGGCGAACGCGCATTTCTGTTCGTTCCTCCTCCGTCATCGATTGCAATATCCGACGCAATCCTCTCGTTACTTCGTTCTCAACAATCTCTTCCGAAACGCCCATGATCGCCGCGATCTCGCGCTGGGAATATCCTTCGATCTTGCGGAGGCGGAAGATCCGGCGTCCCCGTTCCGGCAGCGCTGCGATCAATTGCTCGACACGCTGAAGAGAACGCTTTCCGGCCAGGACACGCTCGGGCGAAAAACTCTCCTCCGCGATCGCGCCCTCGAGCTCGACCAGGCCGCTCGCGGCCTCGATGCTAATCACGCGCGTTCGCCGGATCTGCTCGACCACGACATTCTTCGCGGTTCGGAAGAAATATTGCCGAGGGTCGAGGATGTGACCGACCTGATCGAGCGCGGAGAGCCGGCAATAAGCCTCCTGAATCACATCGTCCGTATCGATCCCCGGAAACGCGGACTTCAACCAGACGCGCAAAGACGCCTCGTGCGGCAACATGTGCCGCCCGACCCAGCCGACAAGCTGATCGGTTGTTGCTTCCATACTCTCCACGAGCGCAGATGAGCGGCGCAACCGTTTCCGTCAAACAAACTATATCAAAGCGACGAATGAGGGGTCCACGCGCTTTGACGGGAGGACGGGCGCGGCCACTGAGAGCTGTGGCCGATGAAGTTCAGCGATCCGGGCTCATCGCGGACCTGGCAAATCCATTCCGCCTTGAGGTGGCGCCCCAACTTGATCCTATGGGTCCGTCGCGCCAGCCGACGTGAATCAGCAAGACCAGTATCGCCAGCGCCGCGGGCCCCCATGTCATCGCCAGAGGCGACACCATTCCCTTTCCCGCAAACAGGGAAAGCGAGATCAGGATGGTCGCGGAGGCGCTCCCCAGCTTGGCGAAACATGTCAGCAGGGCAAATGACATTGGATTGTGCGCTATCCCCCGTCGCGCCACTTCCTCGGCATAGCTGCTCCACATCGCCATCCCGATCCCGCCATTCGCGACGCCGAACAGGAACGAGATCAACGGTTGCCCGGCATAGCCGGCAAGATCCGCGAAACCGAAACTGATCAGCGACAAGATCAGCGCGAATACCGCGAAGGTGGTGGTCGATAAGGATGTCCGGTTGCGACATATTCGTGACCAGAAGGGCTGCGCCAGCGTGAGCCCCACCGAAGACGCCAGAATGATCGTGCGCTTGGCGTCGGCACCGTAGCTGGACGTAACGTAGAAGGGCTCAAGTATCGTAAAAGCCGAAATCGCACCGGAAAGCAGGCCCATCATCAGCAGCAATCGGACGATCGCAGCGCTCTTCAAGCCGCCATACCGGGGCGCTGACACAGCATTCGCGAAGGACCTGGTTGCCGGTGGGGCAAGTTTGTAGCGCGCAAGCCGAAATGCCACGACGATCACCGCGGCGGAGAGAAACAATGCTCCGATCGCGAAAACTCCAGGCCGGTTCAGAGCGGGATTGCCGAGGAGCAGCGTGAAGATCGCCGCAACGGTGATCGAGGCGAGGCCGCTGAAGAACAGGCGGATCGTGGAGAGCTCACGCCTGCTTTCGAAATCGGAAGTCGCGAGGGAAAGGATGGCATTGTGGGGTATGTCGCCCACCGCGTAGGCGATCCGGAAGATAACGGCCACGCTTAGCGCATAGAGGAAGCGCCACGCGGGCGGGAGCAGGTCGGTCGCGAAGAATGCGGTGATGGCTATGGCGCTTGCAACGGCGCCGGCCAATTGCAATCGCAGGGTGCGCTCGAGCGTAAAGGGAACGGAGCGCAGCGCGCTGGCGACGGCCAGATCGATCCCCGCGCTGGAAACGAGACCGGTGACGAGAATACCCCCCATCAGCAACGGGGGGATGCCAGCCCGCTGGTTGATGAAGAAAGCGAAGAGCAGCTCGCTCGAATGCCACAGCAGCGTTCGGCCGTAATGCGCCCTTCCATAAACCCACCGGAACTGCCGGTAAGTTTCGGATCGTCGGTCCGGAGTGGGACTGTCCCCCTGACGCGCCTGTGTCGATCGGGCCTGCATGCCGCAGCCCTAATGATACAAGGTGACAATCTGAGGTGCGCGAGTGGCTGTGGCGCGACCGACCTCGCGAAGGTCGCGCCACCGTCCATTCCCCAAACTGGCTCTAATTGAACCTGGCGGTGACCCCCAGGGTGAAGGTCTGGCCGTAGTTGGTGCTCTGATAGAGCCTGGGGTAGTTGGCGTAGGTTCGCTGATAATCGGAATTGGTGAGATTCCGCGCATCGGCGCTCAAAACGATATTCGTCTTCAGATTGTAGCGAAGACCCAAGTCGAGCTGACCATAGCCGCTCACGAAACTCCCGTTGGTGCTGAAGGCATAGTTGTACCGGCTGCGATAATTGTACGAAACCCGGGCTTGGAAGGCGTCCTTGATCTGATAGAACAAGGTGACATTGCCTGCCCATTTCGACTGGCCAACCATGTTGTCGAACCGGATCACGTTCGCGCCACTATGCCACATGGTATAGGCGTCGGTGAAGGTGCCGTTCAGCAGGCCTCCGAGGTTCTTGAAGGGGCCAGGCAAGAAGTCGAAATGGTTCTTGACGATCTGGGCGACGACACCCCGGATCCGCGACTTATCTGCATTGTGCGGCGTGGTGTAGGTATAGGTGATGCCGTCGATGACTTCCGGTTCGGACGTATTGAAGATGTCATCGCTGATATTCTTCTGGAATAGGGTGACCGATGCCATCGAGTCGCCGTTATCCCAATAATATTCCGCGCCGACATCGTAATTATTCAGCCGCCTCGGTTTCAGGTTGGGGTTTCCGCCGGTGATGGTCAGGTCGCCGTTCGGATCGGTCGTCTTCACGGCGCCCGGCAGCGAGACTTCGCCCGGGGTCGGACGCCCGAGGGTTTTGCTGAAGGAAGCCCTCAGACGCAGTCCCTGCAGGGGATCGAAAAGCAGCGTCGCCGAGGGCAGCAGGGCATCGTAGCGCCCCCTGTTGAAACGGGGATCGTAGGTGGTGGTGTCGTAATTCTGCGACGTCTGCACCGTATGTTCGTAACGCAGGCCGGCATTGGCTTGCAGCGTTGCCGATTTCCACGTCAGCATGGCGTAGCCGGCCGCATCATATTCCTCGAAACGCCAGTCATTCGCCAGATTGTCCACAGCTTCCTTCCCGGTCCAGGTTCGGGAATTGATGACGGCATCCGGGTCGATATAGAGCGCACCATACGCCGCCCCGGCGAGATGCTGGGGATCCACGATCAATGTCTGGGCATTGCCAACCAGCTGCCCGGTTCCAGTGGCGGTGTAATCGAACTCATCCGTAGAGTTCTTCCGCATCATATCGATATAGCTGGCGCCGATCTTGTATCCGAGACCATGGTCGCGCCGGCCCTGATTGAAGCCATAGTCCAGCTTCGCCATTTTCGTGACGCCGACGTTGTGCGTGTCCGTGTCGTAATAAGCGGTGTTCTTGTAGTTCGCGGGCGTGAGGAAAAAGACAGGATTGTTCAGCGTGTACGAGAAGCTGTCGGGGCCCTGCTCGAAGGTCCCTCCCAGAGATGTCGTCGAAGTCGTGGCATAGGTGATCTGCGTATATTGCTGGTCCTGCGTCGCGGTGGACCAGCCGGCATTCAAGTTGATCTCGTGCCGGTCGGCCGGTTCCCATTCGGTGTGCCACGCGATCAGCGAGTTGGCGTACTGAATCGGCTCGTTGATCAAAAAGACCGAGCCCGTTGCCTTGGCCCAGGAGCCATCATCCGCATCGGCGTTCGTGTAGGTGCCGAGCGCGGTCAGCACATTGGCATTGCGAACGGTGTGCTGGTTCTTCCGGTAGTACAGCCCGTAAATATCGCTGTAGAAGTTCGAGGACGGCTTGAACTCGAATTTGAGGGTGCCGCCATATTGCTTCTGGTAGTTGCTATAGTCGTTGGGCCTGATCTGCGAGGGATTCGCGACCGAGGCACCGTCGAATGTGACGACATTGTTGCCGTCCCTCAGGAAGGTTTCGGTATCCCAGCGGCGCTCGCTGAAAACGCCCGTCGCGATGATGCCGAACTGCTCGCTGCTGCCGAACCGCGTGGCCGCCGTGAAATTCACATTGTCGCTGATGCCGCTGCGGCTGCCGTCCGGATTGTTGAAATCGGGGACGTGGTTGGGGCCGTTATAGCCAAGGTTGCCGGCCACGCGGAGCGAACTGGGTTTCTTGGAATCATAGGCGCTGCCGCTGACGACGTTGAAATAGGCGCCGCTGGCCTCGCCGTTGATGTCGGCACTGAAGGAGGAAACGACTTCGATCCGCTTCACCGAGGTGGAGGGGAAATTCCCCAGGCCCACGTCGCGGGAGGTAGAGGAACCGGAAGATCCGTAGCTGGCGCCCCCTGCAGTGGCTAGAACCAGATCATCGAAGGTGACGAGATTGTAGCTGCCTGACAGGCCGCGGGCGGTCAGGTGATTTGTCACGCCGGAATCGAAGTCACTGCTGAAGGCGTCGACGATGCCGGTAATGCCGGGAAGACGGCGGAAAGCGTCCGCCAGGCTGATATCCGGCATGGCGTGGATGTCGTCCCCGGACAGCGAATCATAGGCGTTGGCGTGATTCCGCTTCAAGTCGATATCGGTGCGGTTGCGCTCGACTTCGCCGGTCACGACGATGTCGGATGACTTGCCCTGCGTGCTGTCTTCCGCATCCGGCGTAGACTGTGCGTACGCGTATGCGGGCCACTGCAAGGCGATTAGCGGCAGACAGGCGATAGCCAGCCGCTTGCGAGCGAAATTCATCATAAGTCCCCTGTGTCGAGTCTGATGGCGAAGGTGCGCCTTCGGGTCAGGAGGGGCGGCTATGGGGCCTTTGTGACCCTGATATTTATTTCTTGGAAAATAAGTCCACCGGCTTATGCAGTCCGCCCGCCGCGACCTAGGAGCCCGCCCATTACGAAGCCGCAAATCAAACTGCTCGAAGAGCAGAAGCGCGTCCTCTGGCATCTGCGCCGGCACGGACCGACGTCGCGCAGCGCGCTCGCCACCCATCTGGGCATGAGCAACTCGGCGCTGACCAAGCTTTCCCGCGAGCTCCTTTCGCTGGGCCTGGTGGAAGAGGCAGATGTCGAAGAGCACACACGCGGCACTGGCCGGCCGATTGTGCCGCTGCGCGTATCGGCCACGGGTGGGTATGCTGCGGGTGCGACCGTATATCACGGCACGCTGGAGGTAGCGCTCGTGGATTACACGGGCGCTACCATCTGCGTTGAAAGAGAGTCGTTCGACAGCCCCGACCCGCGAAAGTTCGCGGAGGCGGTGCTACGCATCCTCCATGGCCTGGCGGCGCGCGAGAACCTTCTCATGCGTCGCCTGCTCGGCCTGGGGGTCGGCGTGCCGGGGTTGCCGCTCAACAAGGACGGCACCCGGCGCTGGACGGTGGCGAGCCTGGCTGGCTGGCTCGACGTTCCGCTGGATCAGGTGATCGGAGACTATGTCGGCGTGCCGGTATGGATCGAAAATGACGCGAATGCCGCCGCGCTCGGGGAATATTATGCCGGCGCCCTGTTTCAGGAATATTCGACGGTCGTGGTGATCCTGCTTGGTTATGGCATCGGTGCGGGGATCATCTCGGACGGGCGCCTGTTGTCGGGCGAGGCGGGCGATGCCGGCGACATCGGCCGTCTTTATCCCGCCGAACTGCCGCGCCCGTCGCCACTGGACTTGCTGGCTGTGCTCGCCAGGGCCGGATGCGAGATCGATTCGCTGGTCGATCTGGAAGAACGGACGCGCGACTTCACTCATGTGGTTTCGGAATGGATTGATCGCGCGGCCCTGCAACTCGAGTTAGTCGTGGATGGCGGCATGGCGTGGTTCAATCCCGGAGCGATCGTACTTTCGAGCCCGTTGCCACACGCGTTGCTCGACCAGATGATCGCTCGCCTCCGGCAATCGCGCCTGATGACGGAGCGCATCCCCATTGCGCCGCCGGCGTTGCTGTCGTCCCGCCTCGGTGGCGCTTCGGTAGTGATCGGTTCGGCACTCCTGCCCATCCACGCGCTCACCTTGCCGGATCGTAGTTTTTTCTAAGAAAATAAATAAATGGGTCACACTGCGGCGGAAGGAGCGGCGCTTCCATCAAGCATCTCCTTGCGAGGCACCGTGATCAAACCGCTTCCGTTCGCCGCCTGTCTGTTCGGCCTCGCACTTCCTTTCGGTGCGCAGGGGGGCGGGGCGTTCGCAGCTGACGGTCCCGTACAGGCAGCACCCGCCCTGCAGGCGCACAAGCCGCATGTGCTCATGATCTCGATCGACGGCATGAAGCCCGAATATGTCACCAAGGCTGACGAGCATGAGCTGAAACTGCCGGTTCTGCGCCGCTTTCTTGCCCAGGGCGCCTATGCGGACGGCGTGCAAGGCGTCGTCCCCACCGTCACCTATCCCAGCCACACCACGATGGTGACCGGCGTGTGGCCCGCCGAACATGGGATCGTATCCAATACGGTCTTCGATCCGATGCTGATGCGCAAAGGCGAGTGGTATTGGTATTTCAAGGAAGTGAAGTCCGAGACGCTTTACCAGGCCGCCGACAATGCCGGCCTGACGACTGCCGCCATAGGCTGGCCGGTCACGGTCGGAGCGCCCATTGATTATCTGATCGCCGAGTTTGCCCAGTCCGAGCAGATCGCCCTGCCCCAGACCGACACGATCCGCCCGGCCGATCTCAAGGAGAAGCTGGCCATCAACTTTCCCGACAGCGCCGATGGCGACGACAGGAAGACCGCATGGACGGTCGGTATCATCAAGGCCTACAATCCCAATCTCGTCCTCGCGCACCTGGATGACCTCGATCATCAGGAGCATGCGCATGGCCCCTTCAGCCCCGAGGCCAACCAGACCCTCGAGAAGCTCGATGGCCAGGTAGGCCAGATCATCGATGCCGAACTTGCCCAGAACCCCGACGCCACGATCGTCATCGTTTCCGACCACGGCTTCGTGCGCGTCGACCACCACGTGGCGCTCAACGCGCTATTGGCGCAGGCCGGCTTTATCCGGCTCGCGCCCAAGGGCACGAACGACAATGCGCGCGTGCTCAGCTGGGATGCGCAGGCATGGGAGTCGGGTGGCTCGGCGGCCATCGTCCTGCGCGATCCGGCCGACGCCGATGTGCGGAAGCGCGTGGGAGAATTGCTTGCGAATGTGGCGGCCGATCCCGCTTATGGCATCAACCGCGTGATCGGCCACGACGAAGTCCGCAAGGCGGGGGGCTTTCCCGATGCCGCCTTTGTGGTCGACTTCAAACCCGGTTGGGCGACGGGAGGCAAACTGCGTGGCGCGGTTCTGACGGAAGCCCCGGGCGTAGGCACCCATGGCTATATGCCAGACCACCCCGAACTCCGTTCCTCCTTCTTTGTCATGGGCAAGACGTCTGCCCGGGGTAAGGACCTCGGGCTTGTCGACATGCGCCAGATCGCCCCCACGGTGGCTGAAATGCTCGGGGTCAAGCTGCCCGCAGCCAAGCTGCCCCCGCTCGACTGGAAGCAGTAGTGGCGAGCCAGGGGGTATGACGATTTGGGCATAGGGCAGGATTCAAACATGCAGAAACTACAGTTCATCGCGGGAGCCTGCCTTGCGCTGATTGCCGCAGGATCGACCTCGCCGCTGAGCGGAGTGCCGGCCGCCCGCGCGCAGGAAGCGAACCGGCCCGCTGATCGCTTGACGGACCGCCTGGCTCGCGCTGTCTTCCCGTTGATTTCAGCCATCCAGCGATCGCCGACATGGCGGGATGCGCTCGCCCGAGACGCGGCAATACGCCCGCTATCGGACGCGCGACGCCAGCGGATCGCGGGCTGCCAGCCCCAACCTGCCTGCGCGATCGAAGCGCGATTGTGGACGCCAGCGGAGCTGGACGCGATCGCGACGATCGTCAGTGGCCTGGGCAAGAATCTCCTCGCATTGCCTGTCGTCCGCGGTGACTCGATTGAGGCGGCGGTGCGGCGCGAGCTGGGCGGGATCAACCATGTCCTCGGCACCTATGGGCTTGGCGCCGCACCTCGATATCCGAAGATCGATTCGGCTGTCTGGCCGGCCAGCTCCAAGTCTTTCCGGGACAGCGTGACGACCGCATTGGCGATCGCCGAGACATCCCGCACTTCGCAGGAATCGGTTTTCGGTGATAGCTGGCAGCTCGCGCTTGCCTTGCTGGAGGTGAACGACCGCACCGAGGCCATCACCTTCGAGCCGCTGGACGAGGGCGAAAACGCAGCCGCGATCCGGGCCGCCGCGAAGATCGATTGGTCGAAATATCGCTATACGGCGATCATCGTGCCGGGTGCCGGACCGGAAGACCCCGATACGCCGCTGAGCCCGGGCGGCAAGCTGCGCGTCGCCCTCGCGGTCGCGCGTTTCCGGGCCGGGCTGGCGCCGTTCCTCCTCGTTTCGGGCGGCAATGTGCATCCCAACCGCACGCGCTTCAACGAAGCGGTCGAAATGCGCCGGGCGCTCGTCGAGCGCTTCGGCATCCCGGCGGAGCGGGTCGTCATCGATCCCTATGCGCGGCATACGACGACCAATTTGCGGAACGCCGTTCGTCGGCTGGCCGCGATGAAGGCACCGCTCGACAAGCCGGCGCTCATCGTCACATCGAAGGATCAGCTGGCCTATATTCTGGGCGCCACCTTCACGGCCCGGAACCAGCAGGAGCTAGGCTATCAGCCGGGGACGCCGGGAGCCGCGATTTCCGACGTGGAGGCCCCCTTCCTGCCGTCCGCTCGCTCGCTCGCCATCGATCCGATCGACCCTCTCGATCCCTAGGCGATCACGGAAAACGACCAGCGGCGTGCAGCGCCGCCAAAGGAGAATCCCATGAGCATGAACGGGCAATGGTCGCGGCGCGAAGCGCTGAAGAGTGCGGGTGCGCTCTGGATGATCGGTGGCGTTGCGGATACGGCATGGGCGCAGTCCCAGCAGGCACCGGTCTATACCGACGCCGCGACGCTGCCGATGATCGGCCGCGCCTTTCCCGACCGCCCCAGCGGCTGGCAACGGATCGAGCCCGGCGCCTATCCCGACCTGCCGCCCGCGGTGAAGGAGCGATTGACCCATTCCGCCGGCCTGGCCGTCAGCTTCCGGACCGACAGCCCGATCCTCACGGCCCGCTGGTGCACCGCCGACGCGGCGCAGAACGCCAATCTGACGCCGATCGCCCAGCGCGGGCTCGACCTCTACATTCGCCGCGGCACGCAATGGATCTGGGCCGGTGTCGGCCGCCCCGACAATGACAAGGCCTGCAACGAGGACAAGCTCGTGCAGGATATGGACGCGGGCGAGAAGGAGTGCCTGCTCTATCTACCGCTCTACAAGGAACTGAAGAAGCTGGAGATCGGCGTCGCCCCCGGCAGCGCGCTGAAGCCCGGCGCCAATCCCTTCCGCAAGCGGGTGGCGATCTACGGAAGCTCGATCGTCCAGGGGGCGGCGGCGAGCCGTCCGGGCATGGCCTACCCTGCCCGGCTTTCCCGCCGGCTCGGCGTCGATGTCATCAATCTCGGCGTCAGCGGTGTAGCGCGAATGGAGCCGGCCGCGGCCCGGATGGTCGCCGATGTCGAGGCGGACGCCTACATGCTCGATTGCGTGCCCAATACCAATCCGGGGCTGATCGCCCAGCGCGCCGGCAACCTGATCCGGACGGTGCGGAGCAGGCGCCCCAAAGCCCCGATCATCGTGGTGATGAGCATCATCCGCGAGCTCGGCCACTTCAACCAGGTCTGGGCCAAGCATGTCGCCGATCAGAACGCGACCATGCTGGCCGAGGTCAACAAGCTGACCGATCTTCGGGACATCACCGTGATCCCGGCGGACGACATGCTCGGCCATGATGGCGAAAGCAGCGTCGATGGCACCCACCCCAGCGACATCGGCTTCGACCGGATGCTTCAGGTGATCGGACCGGTCGTCGCCGGGGTGCTGAAGCGACAGGGGATTTTGTAGGATCGGCAGACGGTTTCCGCAGGCGTGGATCTGGACCCTCGGCTCTTGCGGGCTCACCAGCGCGCGCATCCGGCACGCGACCGTGCTGATCGCCCGAGCGCTCGGCAATTTGCCGAGTTCCAACCGATAGCGGCCTGAACTCGCCGTCAGCCCTGACTTTGCGCCTGCGCGCCGCGATAGAAGGCGATGATTTCGCGCGCTGACACTGTCTGGTTTGACCGGCGACCAAGGAAATAGACTCCGCTGGCAGCATCCGAGGCATATGAGGGCGGCGTGATGGCATCGAACAGCTGAAGCCAGCTAAAGGCCAACTTGAACATCTTTCCGGCCAGCCTGGAGCGAAATACGGCCCTCGCGAAATAGTCGATCGACCAGGTGAGCTGCGTGCCCGGTCCGCCACTGCAACCCGAATCAATCAGCTCGAACCGACGGAAGAGGAAGCGGTGCCCGCTTTCGGTGAATCGGGTGAAGTCGTAGGCGCCCTCATGCACATGCTGGAGGAATGGCGTCTCGGCATAGACGAGGCCGTCGGGCTTGAGCACGCGCCAGATCTCTTCGACCACCTGCTGCGGGTCGAGCACATGCTCGAGCACGGCCTGGATCACCACCGCATCCACCGAACGGTCGCGCAGGGGAATGCTGTGTGCATCGGCGATGAACTGGACATTGGGCGAATAGTAGATGTCGAACGCGGCGATTCGCAGGTCGGGATGATCATAGAGTGCGGTCATGCCCTGGCCGACCGTGCCGCCACCAATGACGAGCACCAGCGCCTCATGCCCATGCGGCAACGTCGCGATGAGGCGGTCGACGTTGCGGCGCGTGCTCTTCTTCTCGGGTGAGAGGATGCGCTTGACCGCACGTTTAATGCCTCGCGTCGCGCGGCGCCTGACGGGGCTTCCGATGTCGCTTCCGGTGACTTGCTCGGACGACAGGATCGATTGGGCGAAATCGATCAGCACCGGTGCGCGCTGGACCGCTGCATAGCCACAACGGTCATCGTCAACACAGCGCAGCACGGCACCATCACGAACCAACGGGACGCGCGTGCGCGGGCAGCAAAGCAGCGGTTCGAGCTGATCGAGATCCACCAGCATATGCGCTCCTGAGACAGGCGCGACGGCGAGGCGCCGACGTGCCGCAAAAGCTTTAGAGAATTTCGCGCTGCTGAAATCTGCCGGTCGATATACGTCGAAGGGTGGCGCGCCTTACGCCTTTGTGGGTAGCCCGGCGGCTCGGGCACGAGCGGAACTATTGCAGCTGGTCGCGCGTGAACAGGATCGCCACTGCGGTGCGATTGTCGACCCCCAGCTTCGAATAAATGGTGTGCAGGTGAATCTTCACCGTCCCCTCGGACAGAGCAAGCCGCGCCGCGACATCCTTGTTCGAAAGCCCGTCGGCGATCAGCCGCGCGACTTCCTTCTCCCGCCGCGTCAACAGCTCGAAAGGCGAGGTGCGCTGCGCCGCGGCCGATGCGCGGCTGATCGCCGGCTGGACGATGTTCGACGGCAGCCACTTTCGGCCCTCGGCAACATGGCGAAGACAATCGACCAAGCTCGCCGCCGCACTCTCCTTGAGAACGATGCCATATGCGCCTGCGGCTATTGCCTGGATGACTTGCTCGTCCGTGATGCAGCCGGTGAGAAACACTATGCGTACCGGCCATTGCCCCCGCGCCGCCTGCTTGAGTACCTCGATCCCGTCACGCCGAGGCATCGAGATGTCGAGCACCGCCACATCAGGCATATGCTTCAGGATCGCGTCTATCGCTTGCTGACCGTCGCCGCAGGTGGCAACGATATCGATGTCGGTATCGGCCGCGATCAGGTCGGCAAGTCCACGCAGGATCAATGGGTGATCGTCGCAAAGGACGAGCGAAGTCATGACGCAGCGCGCTCGAGCGGGATCTCCAGGCGCACGCACAACCGCAGATCCTCCAGTGAGACGGCCAGGTTGCCTCCCAGATTTTCGATACGGTTGCTGAGCGATGCCGAACGGGGCACGCCATGTGGATTGCCGCCGGTGCCATCATCGCGGATCGTCACGTGCAGCAGCTTGCCGCGGCGTTGAATCGCGATCGTCACCTCTTTGGCGGCTCCGTGCCGGGCGGCATTAGCGGTTGCTTCCGAGAGCGCGAGGCACAGCTCCGTGGCGATACGGTCGCTTACTTCGAGCCCGGGCGGGTCGATGCGGATCATTACCCGGCAATCCCATTGCGAGCCGAGCGGCTCGACGAACATCTGGAGCTGGTCGGCGAGGCGACGCTTACGGTTCGCTCCGATGCGTGCCTCGCCGATGAAATGCCGGATGCGCGCCTGGTGGACCTGCAAGGTGTCGCGGATCTGGACCAACCGCCCGCTCGCCGGCTGCGACACCGTGCGCCCCGCGGCATTGAGCTGGAGCACCGCCGCGGTCAGATCCTGGAGGACACTGTCATGCAGGTCACGTGCGAGACGCACGCGCTCCTCAAGCCCGGCGGCCGAGGCAAATTCGCGCACCAGCGAAAATTGCTCGAGCTCCATCGCGATACGCGAGGCGACGATCTGGCCAAGCAACATGACGTCGCGATCGCGGAACGCCGGGTCGATCACGATCACGCTGCCGCGATAGCGGATCGTGCCGAAACCTGCAGCATAGGCACAGTTCCAATCCACTCCGACCAGCACTTGCAGCATGTCGCGTTCCGCATCCCCGGTGAGTTCCACCGTGGTCCCTGGGCTCGGGCTGATCAGGGCAGCATCGGCCGACGCGACGTGGTCGAAAAAGCGAACGCTCTCTTCGCTCCAGATCGCGGCGTGCACGGCCACCTCGTCCTGGTCGCGCCAGAGTACGAAGATGCGGTCGGCACCGAGCACTTTCGATGCGTGGCGCAACGAGGAGGACAACCAGGGCCGGTCCCCTTCGGGCACGATGTCGTGCGGCCAGGAGGCGAGTTCGCGAAGGCGCGCGTTGCTGCGGCTGCGATAGCTGCCGAAATAGCCGAGCATGATCACCGTCACCCAGCAGAAGACCGAACGCAGGATGAGGAAGTTGAGCTCGGACTCGCCATCCTCGACATCAGGCACGCCAACGAAGATCAGAATTCCCTGCAACGCGAGCGCGGTGGCGATCGTGCCCGTCCATTCCCAACGGATCGCAGCGGCGATCAGCACGAAAGTGTAGAAAACGAAGAAAGGACTTTCGAGCTCGCCCGTGATGTAGATCAGCACCGCGACGACGAGTACGTCGACCATGACGGTGACGATGTTGAAAATGTCCTCGAGACGTGCCGACGGCCGCACGAATAATAGGGCGAAGGCATAGCAGGCATAGCCGCCCAGGATCCAATAGGCCGCGTCGAGCAGATTGGCGGGCTGGGTCGGGTCCAGATAGATTGCCGCAATGGCGAAGACGGAAACGATCAGCCGTCCACCATTGATCAGGTGCGTCGGGTTGGCGACATAGGGCTGCAGCGACCATGGAGCGCCAAGGCGTTCGCGCAGCGCGACATGCTCGCTCATCGTTGCCCCGCCAGCATGGCTGCCGCTGGCGACGGTCCGGGGTTCCGCGGCGCGGCGCGAGGCACGAGCTCGTCATAAAGCGCCATCACCGCCTCGGCATGACGGTCCTCGCCGAAATGGCCAAGCGCATGAGTCCGCGCGCCCGCGGCAAGCGCGTCATATCGGTCCTTGTCGCGCAGCAGCTCGAGCGCCCCGGCTGCCAGCGCATCGGGGTCCTCGGGCGCGACCAGCACGCCCAGCCGACCCTCCTGCAGCGCCTCGATATTGCCGCCCGAGCGGGTCGCGACGATCGGTGTGCCGACCAGCATCGATTCGATCAGCGTGCGCCCGAACGGCTCGTCGACCGCGGGCACCATCAGCAAATCGCACGCTGCTATCCAGTCGGCGCCGGGATAGCGGAATCCCATCAGTCGGACCGCATCGACGACACCGTGCCGCTCGGCATGTGCGCGGATCATGGCTTCGTCGATTTCCAGCGGAGTGCCGAACACCAACGCCTGCACCGGCAGGTCAGGCGCGAGCCGACGCAATGCGGCGAGCGCTTCGATAAATTGCAGCGGCCGCTTGCGCTGGATCAACACTCCAAAGAACCCGATCAGTCGCGTGTCGCTGCTGCAGCGGAGCTCGTCGAGCAGCGCCGTATGCGACGCCCGACGATCGACGCGGACATTGATATCGAAGGGGCTGTGAATCACCCGCGCGAGCCGGCTGCGCGTTCCCACTTTGCCGAGGGCAAAGGCCGAAACGGCGACCACCGCATCGGCGATGAGCGGCGCGGCCAGGCGGAGCCCGCGCGCGTCGGGGGCGCCGCGGTGGTGCCAAACCAGCTTGGCCCCGGCGCGCTTGGCCGGCAGCGCCCAGGTCGCGTGGGTGCGACCGTCATTGCTGTGCACGATGTCGATCGCCTTTTCGCGTAGCAGCCGAGCCAGCATGCCCGAGGCCCGAACGATGCGGATCGCGTCGCGCAGGCCGGCGCGTTCGCCATGCCGCAATGCGGGCAGAGGACCGGCAGTAGCGACCTCCACATCCGCGTCGCGCATCAACCGCGCAATCTCGCCTTCCGGCTCTTCAACCACCACCAACGGGTCGAAACGTCGTCGGTCGAGATTGCGCAGCAACCCAAGTACCGAGATGTGGCTGCCTCCGATCAGGTTCCCACTAAAAGGAAAGCAGATTTTCGTCCGGCGCTCTCCCACGCTCCGCACCTTTCCTTGCCATTGCTCTGGCTACCACTTGTAGGAGCAG
The DNA here is from genome assembly GCA_040508955.1 of Sphingomonas sp. GTDB lineage: Bacteria > Pseudomonadota > Alphaproteobacteria > Sphingomonadales > Sphingomonadaceae > Sphingomonas. The sequence continues at coordinate 41,376 of JBEVLV010000183.1, forward strand.
GTGCCGCTGGTTCCCTTGCGGTCGACCGGGCAATTCGGAGCTACGCCTTACTGGTTCGAAATCGGAAAGATCGGAGCCGCGCAGGGCTTTCCCGCTGCTCTCGACCGTCTTGCCATCAGGGCGAGGCGGTCGAGAGCAGCGAAAGGAGCTTTGGTCCGGAAGGTGAGCGACCGCTGTCGCGAGCCGCGATTCGGAACGCGATCAATCCGCTTCGGGCCGAAACCGGACGCGAGCTGAAACTCGAGCGACAAGTCCGATCCGCATCGGAAACAAGCTCAGTTGTCCAGGCCAAACTTCGCCGCGCGCTTGGCGACTCCGGGATTGATCGCAAGCGCTGCCTTGCGATCGGATTCCGCAGCCTCATTCCTGCCGGCGCGTTTTTCCGCAAGGGCACGGGTATAGAGCGTCCAGGCGTTGCGCGGAGTCGCTTTCACCGCAGCATCGTAATCGGCGAGCGCGTCATCGAGCTTGCCGAGGCGGAGCTGCACAAGCGCCCGGCTGTCAAGATAGCTCGCATGGCCCGGCCTCAGCTTCAGAGCGGTGTCGCAATCGGACAGCGCCCGCTCGAGCTCCCGATTCAGGAGCGCGCGTGCCCAGCAGCGGCCGCCATAGGCATTGGCTCGGTCGGCATCCTGCCCGTGCATCTTCAACCAGGCATCATAGTTGGCGATTGCTGGCTCGGGTTGGTCGATGCTCTCGTAGAGGCCGGCAAGTTGTAGCCGCCGGTCGGAGCCTGGCGGGAGCATATCGTCCGCGACCTTGATATCCTCCGCCGCTCCCTCGGGATTCCGGCTCATCAGTCGCAGCCGGGCACGCATCAGGCGCACATCGGTATTGGCGGGCATCAACTGCGCAGCCTTGTCTAGGTCGGCGACCGCAAGCGGCCTCTGACCGGCCGCCAGCCGGCCTTGCGCCCGCAGCAAAAGATAGCGGCCGTCATTCGGCGCCATCGCCACCGCCTTGTCGAAGTCGGACAGTCCCTCCGCGAACTTGTGGTTTGACATGAAGACGGCGCCGCGCCGGCTGAATCCCTCGGCGTCCGTCGGATCTGACGCGGTATCGGTCAGATCGAGTGCCTCCCCTGCCACGGTGCGCGCGCCTTTGGGAGTGATGCCGAAAAGTGATCCGCCGTCATACGTCATGTAGAGCTGGTGGTTGGCGTTCGACACGAACATGCGGTGGGTAAGAAAGAAATCAAAACCGATCAGCATGTCCCCGTCGATCTGGATGTCCGCAATCCTGAACCTGGGGTTCGGGACAATCTCGCCGCCCAGGTCGATCTTGTCGAACTTGGCGAGCCATGCCGCGACCTGCTTCGAGCCGATGCCGCTGTCGGTTCCCACCGGCACGACATTGGGGCTCGTCGGCGTGATACCGGCGCGCTTCGCCGCCGAGAGCGTCATCATCGTCGTCTGCGCACCGGAATCGAATATCGCGCGCATCTTCACGCCGTTCACCAGCACCGTGCCGACAGTATGCGGCCTCCAGGGGCCACCATCGCCGCGTTCGAGAGAGATTGTGGAATAAGGCTTCCCGGCCGACCAATAGGCCAGTCCCTTATCGGCGCACCCTTGCACGCGCATGAGCCGCACCATGCCGTGGGGCAGGTCATATTCCACATCCGCGAGGCCCAGGATGTTCTGACCGAGCAGCCCTGCCGTACCGGTATCGCTGCCGCCGACAATGAATTCGACGCGCGGAATGGGGATGCCGGCCAGCGAGAAATCCTTGGCTCTCGCCACGCCGGCCGAAGCGTCGCCATTGATGCCTTTCAAGCGGAACCACGCCGGCGCCGGCTCGCTCGACAGACCAAATTCTGCGGCGGAAGCTCGAGACAGCGTACTGTAGAATGCGCCACTATCCACGATGAAGCGCGTGCTGCGCGCACCGAACTTGGCGTCGACCATCGCTCGTCGTCCGACAAGGGTAACCGGGAGCTCGGCGATTTTGGAAACCTTGCACTCGGCCGCGGCGGCATTGGCTGGCGTCAAGTAGAGCAATCCTGGCGCAATCCACGCCACTCGTGCCAACCCACGCATGCAACATCTCCTACTCGAACCAGGCCCAGCCACGCTCAGGCTATCCGAGTTCCAGCGTGGCGCAAGCCGGCCGGCGAGGCTCCCTGACGTTTCTTCGAAGCAGTCGGCAGAATACCCTCCACCAACGGGCTGCGCCCGAGTGAACGGTGGAACCGGTTGGCAAAACGGCGTCGCTTCAAAAAACCAGCCCGCAACAGGCTCTCCAGTCCATGTGTCAGTCGGCTTTCCATCCAAAAGCCTTCATCATCACGCTGAACAGCCAGGTGTTCGGGAAGAAACCCTTCACGCCCTCCGCCCCCGGCCCCATCGCAGCTGCGACGACCTCTTCGCCGGCGTGTGCGCCCTTCGTGTCAGCTGCAATCACCGGCCTGCCGCCCTCGGGAGTCGCCAGCTGATCGCCCAGCGGCCGGTCGCGCGTGCCCGACAACATCTTGAGATCATAGGAATGATCGGCGACGAACAGGATCAGCGTATCCTTGCCCGCGGTGGCGCTGATCTTGCGGATCATGTCGTCCATCTCGACGGCGTGCCGGAGCCCGTCCTCGAGCTTGTTGGTGTGCATGTCCCACTCGACCATCAGGAAATAGCCTTTCCGGTTGCGGCTCAGGCTGGCGATGCTCGCCTGCACGGCGGGAATGGGCGCATAGTCCTGGTCGCGGATGATCGCGGCCCGGCGGGTTTCCGGCGTCAGCACCGAGGGATCGTCGCTGTAGAGATAGCCGGCGCGGGCAAAGGCCTGGGCAGCCGTGCTGCCCGTCTTCGCAAATGCCGCCTCGGCGGAAGCGCGATCCTTGCCGATCAGGATGTCGACGCCGTCCCCGAAGCGCGGGGCCAGCAGCTGGCGGAAGATCTCGTCCTTGTCCGTGCGCTTCGCGACATGCGCGTAGCAGGCGGCCGGGGTCGCGTCCCAGATCGGCATGTTGGTGATGACCCCGGTGGAAAGCCCGCGCTCCTCCGCATATTCCAGGATCGTCTTTACCGGGGTAACGCTGCTCCCGTCGGCCGAGGGAATGACGGAGTTCATGCCGCTGTTCGTCTTGCGGCCCGCGACGATCGCGGTCATGCCGGCCGCGGAATCGGTGACCCAGTGGTTGAGCGCCGACGTGTCCGACAGGCCGATATACGGCATCGACTGGATGAACAGCGATTGCGGGCGGTTATGGGCATAGATTCCGGCGGCGCTCAGGGTCGGCAGGCCACCCGCGTCGCCGAGAAACAGGATCACGTTCCGCGCAGGTCGCGCCTCGGCAGGAGCGCCCGCGCAAAGCAGCACCGTCACCGATGCCAGGGCCAGTGCGGATCGTTTGCCTTTGGAGAGCCCGCCGAAGAATCCAATCGATCGTGACATGATGTTGCTTCTCCTGGAGATATTGCGTTTGCCCGGCATCACGCGACGAACGGCGTGCTCAAGATCGTGCCGGCGGCTTCGGACAGCGTCCCGCCGACGCCGGTTTCCGTGCCCAGGCCGAAATAGAAGCGCCCCTGGAACACCGCGAAGGACCGGGCGAACGTATCGGCGGGGAAGCTGAGCACCACCGTCCCGGTCTTGAGCGCGCGGTCGAAGCGCGTGACCGAGACACGGTATCGGCCACCCTCTTCCTTCGACGAAAGGCAGTAGAGCCGGCCGTCCTGGATCAGGAGGTCCCGGGGCTGATCGGACGCAGGCAGCGGAAGCCGGCGCGCCTTCTCGGCCGAGGTCGCCGCATACAGGCCGATCGGCAGCCATTGATGGTCGTTATGCTGCCAGCCGCCGATATAGGCGGTTTCCCTGCCGAGCTTGACCCAGCGCTCGACCAGCCCGACCTGATCGCCGGTGGCCGGCGTTTCCGGGAACAGCGAGGCGAGGTGGCCGAAGCCAAGCGGCTGAAAGCCGTTCTGCGCGGGATCGAAGCGGAAGAGCGTCGCCATGCGCGGGTGGAGATCGCCTTCGACACGTCCCAGCGGGGCGGTGGCGCTCGCGTAGAGCGTGTCGCCGATCTCGAACAACGTCCAGAAACGGCCGACGACCTTGGTCTGCTGACCGAGCACGGTCGTGGGCCTGCCCGCCGAGACGGTGGGCTCGGCCAAAGCGGGATTGGGAATCAGCGCCGCGGGCTTCCAGGTCGCCGCGTCGTCCTGCGATATCCAGGCGGAGATCGGCTGGCCATACGCGCCGCCGGTCGCGATCAGGCGCCCGGCATAGTGGCGGATGTCATAGAGATGGATGCCGTGGGGGATGTTGCGCAGCTTGGTCCACACGCCGTTGGTGCGGCGGTAGAGATTGCCATAGGACCAGTCGTCGCGGGGATCGTGGCCCGGGACGAACAGGACGTCGCCCAGCGGGTAGAAGCGCGCGACCTGCTCGTCGTTGACGGTATATTCCTCGACGAACTTCCGGCCATCGAACGACACGATCGGAACGGGGCCCGCATTGGACGACGGACCGAAGTTCGAGCTGTTCCCCGCGCCCAGATACAGCCGGCCGTCGAAGACCTGCATCGTCCAGATGTTGCGCGCATAGGGTCCGTCGGGCCAGCGCTGCTGGAAGGGCGTTCCGACCAGGTCGGGCTTCACTTCCCGCGGCGCGGCCACCGCCCGGAGGGGCACCAACGAGGACGCCGCGACGGCAGCGATAAAGTCTCTACGCTTCATTGATACTCTCCGGGTTTTCAGAGACGGATGCATGGGGGAATGCGGGGTAGCGCGATGGGGACGTGCGCCGCGCCGTGGCGCGACGCCCGCCCTTCCCGCTGCCTAGAGTTCGAACCGGATGCCGGCCCGGAAAGCGCGACCCGTATCGGAATAGGTGCGGTTGTAGCCGAACTGCGCGGAGCTGAATCCCGGCCCGTCGGCCGACGGGATCGGCGAGCGATTGGCGATGTTGGTCATCACGAAGAAACCCTCGACCCCGTTCGCAATGCCATGGCTTACCGAAGCATCGACATAGAATGCGCCGGCGACGCGGTTGACGTTGATCGTGTTGTTCCCGCCCGGGCAGTTCGTGCTGCATTCGATGAAGGTGGCATCATGCACGCCGGCGCTGATCCCGCGCCCGGTCAGCGACACGTCGAACGTTCCCTGATGGTAGGCGAGATCGATGAGATAGCGATATCGCGGCGCACCGCCCTCTCTGAGGCTCGAATTGAAGATGCCGGTCAGCCCGCTTTCGCTGCCGTTCTTGAGGTTGAGCGTGCCGAGTGCCCGGAGCGACATCGTCCCCGATCCAAGCGAGGCCGCGACGTCGGACAGGCGCACCCGGTAGCCGGCCTCGAAATCGATGCCCCTCGCCCAGAACAGGTCGAGGTTCACCGGCCGCACATAGATATATTTGATCTTGCCGTCGGCATCGCGAACGATGTTGTTGCAGAGATCCTGGTCGCCCTTGAAGCACTGGTCGACCGTCGAGCTGGCCGACGCGGTCGTGATCGCGTCGCGGATCTTCACGTCCCAATAATCCACCGACAGCGACAGGCCGGGAACTGCGCGCGGCGTGACGACGGCGCCGAAGGTGATCGTGTCGGCCTTTTCCGGCCGGATCGTCGGATTGCCCGTCGTGACCTGCTGCACCGTATAGGTCTGCCCGCCGAGGAACGGATCGGAGGCGACCGCCGAACCCGTGGAGCCGGCGGCGAACAGCTCGGACAGATTGCCCGCGCGAATGTCCCTCGATCGCGTGAAGCGGATCTTCAGATCGTTGATCGGCGCGAAGATGACACCCGCCTTCCAGGTCGTGACGAAGCCGGAGGAGCTATAGTCGGTGGCACGCACCGCGCCGTCGAAGTCGAGCGACTTGAAGACGGTGTCCTTGAGGAGGGGAACGACGACCTCCATGAACCCTTCCTTCACGTTCACCGAGCCCTGGATGGGCTTGTAGTTGGCGTTACCGAAGCCATCGGCCAGGCCGATCGGATTGGCCGTACCGCGCGCCTCGTCGCGGCGATATTCGAAGCCCGTGGCGAACGACACCGCGCCAGCCCAGGTCGAGAACGGCTCGCCGCGCAGCGTGCCGGCGAAACCGTCCTGGTGGATCGTCTGGCGCACCCAATCGGTGCTCATGAAATACTGGGCGGCCGTGCTGCTGTTCACGCCGGTGCCGAACGGATTGTAGGGCGAGCATCCGTTAGTGGGGTCGGTCAGCGTCGAGCGGCAGACGATCGTGCCGTTGGGCCCGCGAACGGCATCGAGCGCCTTGGTGAAGTTCGCGCTGATCGGCACCAGCACGTCCTGGCCGATCTTGCTGATGCTGCGATAACCCGAAACCTCCCAGGTGAAATCGCTGCCGAACAGGCCGAACGATCCGTTGGCGCCGAGGAGATACTGGTAGAGCGAGTGGTCGCTGGAATATTCGCGCTTGCCGAGGTCGGCGTTCGACGAACCGATGCTGAGCGTCGTGAGGCCGAGCTGATCCATGCGCGCGCCGATGCTGGCGGGCAGGAAGGCGTTGTCGCGGCGGATCGTGTTGGCGGCGATCGTCGGCGGTGCCGCCGACGTCACATAGGAGCGCGTGAAGAGAAACTGCCCGAAGACCTGGATCTTGTCGCTCAGATCGAAGCTGGCGCGGGCGAAGGCGCTCTGGCGGGAGTTGGCGTTGAGGAAGGACTGGGTGTTCTTCGACCAGTCGGTATATTGCCAGTCGCCGCCGACAAAGGTGTCCGAGGTGAGCAGCGTGCCGTAGTTGAGCTGCCCCGGCGTGCCGTTCTGCCCGAAATACACGCCGCGCAACGGACCGGAGGTCACGACGCCGCCCGGCGTGATCGACGCATAGCCGACATGATCGAGCGACAGATATTTGGGCTGGCCGTTCGTCGCCGTCCAGTTCGGATTGGCGAAGGTCCGGTACCCCGTATACCAGTCGCGGGGCAGGCCATCGATGCCGTTGATGAAGGAATGCTCGACGCTCAGCAGCAGGTGGCCGCGATCGTCGGCGAACTTGGCGCCTGCACCGAGCGATATGGTGTAGTTCGCGCGGTCGCCCTCGGTGGTGGCACCGCCCTGGATCTTGCCCTTGATGCCGGTGAAGTCCTTGTCGAGGACGAAGTTCACCACGCCGGCATCGGCATCCGATCCCCACGCCGCCGAAGCGCCGCCGGTCACCACGTCGACCCGCTTGATGAAGGCGTTGGGAATGACGTTGATATCGACGATCGAGCCGTTGACGGTAGCTGCCGGCAGGCGCCGGCCGTCGAGCAGGACCAGCGTGCGGCTCGAACCGAGGTTGCGCAGATTCAGCGAGTTGACGCCGGTAAAGCCCGAACTGGTGGTGCCGGTGTTCTGCGCCGGCGAATTGCCCGCGGCGACGCCCGGCAACAGGGTGACGACGTCGGCGATGTTCTCGGGCGCCTTGCGACGGATATCCTCCTCGCTCAGCACGGTGGTCGGCGTCGGCGCGTCATAGCCGTTGCGGATGATGCGCGTTCCGGTGACCTGGATGTCGCCTACCGGCTCTTCCGTGGACGCGGTCTGTTCGGGAGAGACGCCAAGAATGGCGACTCCCGCATCGAAGGACCGGACGGTGAGGCCGGTCTGCGCAAGAAGCCGATCGAGCGCCTCGCGGGTATCCGCCTTGCCTTGAACGGCGTTGGTCTTGCGTCCGTCGGTGTCGCGGCTGGCGACGATCACGCGAATGCCGGCCTGCCGCGCGAATTCGAGGACGCCGCTCGACGCGGATTGCGCCGGGATGTTGAAGCTGCGGGTTTGTGCCTGGACCGCAGCGGGAAGAGAGATGGCGGCGACGACCGCGGCCATGGAAGAAACAGACCGACAAAAATAGGTATTCATTTATATTTCCCGCCCGTTTGATTGGTTCAAACTGATTGACGGCGAGAATCGCTATTTCGGTCAGTAGCGATAAATTAATGTTTAGCGTCAGTTTTATTTACTCTTTATTACAATCGCGCCTCTCTCGTGCTCGACCTTTCCGCCCGACAAAACAGCCGCCGCCTGGGCGAACTGCTCGACGTCGTTGACGCCGAACAGACCGACGATCCGCGTGTCTCCGATCGCCGGATCGGCGATGACGATCTTGGTGCTGTTGACGCGATTGAAGCGGACCACGGCCGATTTGATCGGCACGTTGTCGAGCGAGATCTGCGCCAGATCGGGCGGCGGCAACGCGGGCGAGGCAATCGCCCTGGCGGCCGGCTGCACCTGTCCCAGATCGAGCGTTACCGCGTCGCCGGCATGGACGAGAACCGCCTGATCGCGCTCGTCGCGTGACCAGACCAGCACGCTTCCCTGCGTTACCTTCACCGTCCCGCCGGTCTGGCCGACCCGGCTGACGGAATAGATGGTGCCGGTCGCCTGCGCATAGACGTCGCCGGATTGCACCACGAAGGGCCGCGCCTTGTCCTTCGCGACCTTGAAGTCGGCCTCGCCGCTCAACAGGGTGATCCTGCGGAGATTGGCGGACAGCTGGACGTCCAGTTTCCCGTTATGGCGCAGCGTCGCCACCGAACCGTCCTGAAGCATCACGACCTCCTCCGCAGAGGCGGGCTCGGCCAGCCTGAAGGGCGCCAGAACGGGCACGCCGGCCATCGCCAGCACCACCACCGACGCGGCCAGCGCCGCCCCCATCGCGACAGTCCTTCCGCCCCAGCGCGCAAAGCCTTTGCGCAAAGGAGCCGGCGGGGCACCGATATGGTCGTCGGCCACGCCATTGTCGTTGTCGGAAGGCGAAATCGCAGCGGCCGGCATCGGAGACGCGGGAGCGGGCCGCGCCTCGACCACCGCTTCTTCCATGACATGCAGCGCTGCACGAACGCGCGCGAAAGCGCCCCGATGGCGGGGGTCGAGCGCCAGCCAGGCATCGAGCTCGGCACGGCTTTCCGGCGACATGTCGCTATAGGCTGCCTCCACCGCCCAATGGACGGCCTGATCGTCGATGCTGTTAGAGAGACCGGGAGGTATCAATCGCTTCCGCCTTCTGCTCGATAGTCTCTTGCTCGTCGCCGCTCATATGCGCGTCCTGCGCCGCGAGTACCTTCAGGACTCTTTGCACGCCGCGCACGAGATGGTTCCGTACGACATCCTCACTCACCCCCAGGCGCTCGGCAGTCTCTCGCTGCGACACGCCCTCGATCCTTCGCAATTCGATAGCCTTGCGGCACGTATCTGACAATTCCGCGAGCAATGAGTTCACACGCTCGAGCTCCTGGGCCGCCGCCATTGCCCGATCCGCCAGCGGCTCATTATCCATGACGTTCAACCACTCGATTTCAGTCACGGAAGTGAAGTTAATTACACCCGAGCGACGCATTATGTCCGTCGCCACCGTGTGGGCGGTCCGATAGAAATAGGCTGCGGGACTGCGGATGTGATCGACGGAGGTCAGGCTGGCGATGCGGCAATAGGCTTCCTGGATCACGTCATTGGCATCGACGACATGCCCCCAGCGGCGCGAAAGCCAGCTGCGGACGGCGCGTTCATGCGGAAGGATTTCCCTGCCGATCCACGCCGAGATGGTGTCGTACGCATCACCCATTCGATACCAGCCGTTCGTGATCCGCTGAATTGCTGCCGGCCGAGTCGGCAAGGGGTATGGAGCCGCCTGCCAAAGACGCCCCGCGTGACATGGCGATGACGCTCGATCCACACCGACGTCGAGAGATCGCTCACCCGGGCTCGGCACGTGAACGGGGCGCGCGGGCCTTCAGAACCCATGCGTCCTCGGCAGAGATGCCGTCCGAGGCATGATCATCCGGTGTCGTGAAACCCGGATCCGGTTGCACCGTGCGACGCGATGCGCTCGCGCGCTTCAGGCCGATTTCCCCGATTGATCCGTACCAAGCAGAAGGAAGGCTTGCCAAATGATACGTTACATCATACCGAACTTGTTCGATGTTCAACGGATTGGGATGGTCGGCTGTAGATATGGCGGCATGCGTTCTACGGAATGCGAGCGGAAAGCGCTCAAGGGCGCGGCACGCCATCGCCAGCCGGCGCGCCCTCCAGTCCCGGCACCCGTTCCCGAAATATCTGAGCGCGCGCTGGGTGGCAGTTGTCCTGGTCACGCTCCTGGCGTTCTCGTGGCAAAGCTTCGTCACGCAGACCCACGTCCACGCTGCGCGTGACAGCTATTCGATAGCGACGAGTGGCAACGCCGCTCCGTCGAAGGCAAAATCGCCGTCATCAGGTGCGCCGGCAACCTGCCCGATCTGTGACGAGATCGCCGGTGGCGGAAGCTATCTTCCGCCGACACCGGTCAGTTTTCACGAACCGGCGGCGGTCAGCGTCTGGCTGGATGTCGCGCAATCACTGGCGTCGACGGTACGACAGGACTCCCATGCCTGGCGCAGCCGCGCGCCCCCACCCCCACCCCAAGCCTGAAAACATCATCGCGAGGCAGAGACGCGGGTCCGCGCCTCCTCGCGAGTCATGGATTCCGATCCGCGAATCCATTGCCAAGGTCTTGGAGTTACTATTCATGCGTTACCTCTTCCTGTTGAGCGCGGCTTCCGCCGCGCTGCTGCCCGCGACTGCCCATGCGCAGGACGCCGCGCCCAAATCCTCCGACAATCGCGAGATCGTCGTCACCGCCTCGCCGCTCGATTCCGAGACCGCGACGATCGTCACCACCGTCGATCGCGACAAGATCGTCCAGACCGGCGGCGGCAACATCGCCGACGCGCTGGCCGAGGTTCCGGGGATCGCGGGCACCGGCTTCGCCTCGGGCGCCAATCGCCCGATCATCCGCGGCATGGACGCGACGCGCGTGCGCATGCTCGAAGACGGCAGCAGCGCTTCGGACGTCTCCGACATCGGCCCCGATCATGGCGTGCCGATCGATCCGCTCTCCGCGCAGCGCATCGAGGTCGTGCGCGGCGCCGCGACGCTCCGGTACGGCAGCCAGGCGATCGGCGGCGTGGTCAACGTGATCAACAATCGCGTGCCTACGGAATTGCCGGATCGCCCGCTCTCGGGTGAGTGGAGCGGCAGCTACGCTACCAATGCCGATACCTGGCAGACCTCGGCGCTCGCCGATGCCAAGGTGGGCGACCTCGCGCTCCACGCCGACGGCTTCTATCGCCACGCCGGCGATTACGACACGCCGCTCGGCACCCAGACGAACTCCTTCGTCCGGGGATGGGGCGGCTCGCTCGGCGGCTCCTATTTCTTCGGTCCGGATTCGGGCAGCCATGTCGGCGTCGCCGTGATCCATTATGCCGCGCAATATGGCATCCCGGCCGACACCGCCTGGATCGACATGCGCCAGACCAAGGTCATCGGACGCTCCCTGTTCGATCTGGGTGACGGCGTGGTCAAGTCGCTCGCGGTCGACGCCAGCTATGGCGACTATAGCCACGACGAGAAAAATCCCGACGGCTCGATCAACACGACCTTCCACAACAAGGAGTTCGACAGCCATGCCGAGCTGCTGTTCGGCCGGATCGGATTCCTGGACAAGTCGGCGCTGGGCGTCGAGGTCCAGCATCGCGACTTCTCCGCGATCGGCGAGGATAGCTCGTACCTCTCCCCGAGCACGGCGCAGAGCGAGGCCGCCTATCTGTTTACCGAGGTTGCGCTCGGCGATGCGCTTCACGTGCAGGCCAGCGGCCGGGTCGAAAGCGTCCATGTCGAAGGCACGCCGGCGTCCGACGTCTTCACCAAGCGCGATTTCACCCCGGTCAGCGGCGCGATCGGCGCGCTCCTCGACGTGGGGCCGGCGGTCAAGTTCGGCGTGACATTCTCGAGCACCGGCCGTGCGCCGGCGATCACCGAGCTGTTCGCGCGGGGCGGCCATGACGGGCCCCAGACGTTCGAGACCGGCGATCCCATGCTGCGCATCGAACGCGCCAACGCGCTCGAAGGAACGGTGCGCGTGCATTCGGGCGCATTCCGCTTCGAAGGCAGCGTCTACACCACCTGGTTCCACAACTATATCTACGGCAACCTCACCGGCCGGACCTGCGACGACGACGGCAATTGCGTCGAAGGCGACAGCGAGGAGCTCAAAGAGCTAAATTACGGCCAGCAAGGTGCGCATTTCTCGGGCCTCGAGGCCTCGGCCCACTATGAGCTCATGAAGACCCCCACCGGTGGCCTCGAAGTTCGGGCGCTGGGCGACTATACGCGGGCCAAGCTCGACGACGGCAACAATGTGCCGCGGGTCGCGCCGTATCGGATTGGCGGCGGGCTTTCCTGGACCAGCCGGATCTTCGATGCCGGGTTCCTGCTCCAGCACTATGGCCGGCAGGACAAGTTCGGGGTCTTCGACACGGAGACGGACGGGTATAATGCCCTGAGCGCGAACATCGCATGGCGCCCGTTCAAGGAGCATCCCGGCCTCGAACTGGCGGTAGTCGGTCAGAACCTGACCAACGACGTCCAGCGCAACGCCTCTGCCTTCAACAAGGACGACGTCGTCATGCCAGGGCGGACCGTCCGCTTCGTGCTGCGCGCCGCAACCTTCTAACCACGACGCGCCGCCGCGGATCTTCCGTGGCGGCGCGCCGCAACGCCGCTCGTCGATGCCCAATCGCAAACGAGCCATGGCAATAGGCGAAAGAAAATGTAGGACGGCGATCGACCGGGCGTGTCCATGAACATCGCGCCCGCGACAGGTGCCCCGAATATTCTGCAGCGCGCTTGATTGCGACGAAATGACAGGACAGGCTGACGTGATGCGATTCTCATCCCTTGCCCTCGCGGCCCTGTTGCTGCCCGCCGCCGCCTCCGCCCAGAACGCCCCCGACCCCGCCCGGCTCAAGGCCGACGTCGACAAGCTGGTCAGCTTCGGCACGCGGCACACTTTGTCCGATCCCGACAATCCGACGCGCGGAATCGGCGCGGCGCGGCGCTGGTTCGCCGGCGAGATGACGAAGATCGGCGCAAAGTGCGGCGGCTGCGTCGAGGTCTCGACCATCGAACGCGTCTTCACCGTCGAGCGCGCGCCCAAGGGCGTCAACGTGGTCGATGTGCTGGGCATCCAGCCCGGCAGCGAGCCGGGCCGCGTCGTGATCGTGCAGGGCCATATCGACAGCCGCGTCACCGACGTGATGAACGCCACCAGCGATGCCCCCGGCGCCAACGACGATGCCTCCGGCGTAGCGCTGGTGCTCGAGGCCGCGCGCCTGCTCTCGCACAAGAAATTCAAGGCCACGATCATCTACGCGGCGCTTTCGGGCGAGGAACAGGGCCTGCTCGGCGGGCAGCTGCTCGCCGACACCGCCAAGGAGCGCGGCTGGATCGTCACCGCGGTGCTCAACAACGATATCGTCGGCAATACGATCGGCCAGAACGGAAAGCGCGTCGCCGATCGCGTGCGGGTATTTTCCGAGGGCATCCGTGCGTCGGAAACCCTGCCCGAGCAGATCGCCCGACGCGGCAACGGCGGCGAGGATGACGGCCCGAGCCGCGCGCTTGCCCGGGCGATCGACAAGGTGGCGGAGGGTATTCCCGGCGGACTCGACGTATTCGTCGATCGCCGCCCCGATCGCTTCGGCCGCGGCGGCGATCATGAGCCGTTCCTGAAACTAGGCTATCCGGCGATACGCTTCTCGGTGGCGGTCGAGAATTACACCCAGCAGCACCAGGACCTGCGCACCGAGAACGGCATCGTCTATGGCGACACGATCGACCATGTCGACTTCGCCTATCTTGCTAACGTGACGAAGCTCAACCTGCTGACGATGGCGTCGATGGCCAGCGCGCC
>JBEVLV010000184.1:0-16740 GCA_040508955.1 Sphingomonas sp.
CGCATGCGGCCGTGACGGACGGCCCGGACGGGTCTCCGGGCTTCTGGGCGACGCTGCGGATGTTCGCGACGCGGCCGACCCTGGCCCTGGTCGCCCTCGCGGCGGGCGCCACCCAGTTCGTCACCTATGGCACGATGGGCTTCACCACGCTTTTCCTGATGCGCGAAAAGGCGATGACGCTGGACGAGATCGCGATCTGGTATGCGCTCGTCCTCGGGGTGTGCGTGAGCGCCGGCATCTTCCTGTCGGGGCGTCTCGTCGATCGGTTCGCCGAGCGATCGCCGCAAATCTACGGCCTGCTCCCCGGGCTCGCGCTCGCACTCGCCGTGCCGTTCTTCATCGGCTTCGTGCAGGCGCCGGCCTGGCCGGTCGCGCTCGCCTTTCTCGCGGTGCCGACGTTCCTCAACTATTTCTACCTGACGCCCGCCGTGGCCCTGGTGCAGAACGCGGTGCCGGCACGACAGCGCACGCTGGCGGGGGCGGTGCTCCTGCTCGTCATGAACCTGATCGGCCTCGGCCTGGGTCCGACCTGGGTCGGCGCGGTGAGCGACTGGCTTCGCCCGGCCCATGCGGCGAACTCGCTGCAACTCGCCTTCTACAGCCTGATCCCCTTCTACCTGATCGCGATCGCTCTTCACCTCGCGCTGGCGCGCCGGCTCGGGCGCGATCCCGATTCCCATCCCGTCATGAGTAACCCGGTACGATGACCACCGCTCTGCCCGCAGGCGCGATGCAGCCCTACGCCCTCACGCTGGATCGTTTCATCACGCATGCCGCCAAATGGCATGGCGCCACCGAAGTGGTCACGGGCGGCAGCGGCGGCGCCAGCACCCGGATCGGCTATGCCGCGCTGCGCGAGCGCAGCCAGCGCCTGTCGGGCGCGTTCCGCTCGCTCGGCCTCATGCCGGGCGACAATCTCGGCGTGCTGGCGTGGAACAGCCAGGCGCACATGGAATGCTGGTACGGCGCCATGGGGATCGGGATCGTCTGCCACACGCTCAACCCGCGGCTGGCCGACGACCATCTCGCTGGGATGATCCGTCAGGCCGCCAACCGCGTGCTGGCGATCAGTCCCGATCTGACGGCGCTGGCCGGAAGGCTGGTGGCGCTCTGCCCCAGCCTCGAGCATGTCGTGGTGCTCGACGAGCCGGGCGCCGAGATGCCCCCGACCCGATACGGTTCCGTCCGCAGCTGGCGGTACGAGGAACTGCTGGCGGAACGCGGCGAAGCCATGGCGTGGGGCGGATTCGACGAGAATCTGCCGGCAGGCCTGTGCTTCACCTCCGGCACCACCGGCGCGCCCAAGGGGGTCACCTACACCCATCGATCGAACTATCTGCACACGATCCATCAGGTCCAGACGGACGCGAGCGGCCTGTCCGCGCTCGATTCGCTGCTGGTCGCCGTGCCGATGTTCCATGCCAATGGCTGGGGCTTCCCCTTTTCGGGCCCGGCGGTGGGAGCGAAGCTGGTATTGCCCAGCCGACACCAGGACGGCGCGAGCCTCGCGAGGCTGATCAACGCGGAGGGCGTCACCGTGGCGGCGGGCGTACCCACCGTCTGGCTGGGCCTTGTCGACCATCTCGACCGCACCGGCGAGGAGGTGCCGTCGCTCCGGCGGATCATGCTCGGCGGTTCCTCGGTACCGCAGGGGCTGATGGACCGGCTCGAGGCGCGTCTTGGGGTCACGATCCAGACGAGCTGGGGCATGACCGAGCTGTCGCCGCTCGGCACCACCACGCCGGCAACCTCGCCGGTGCGAAGCGCCGCGAAATCGGGACGCCCCCCGATCGGAGTCGACCTCCTGCTCACCGACGCAGACGGGGTGCCGCTGGCCGAGCAGCGTGGGCGCGAGGGGCGCCTGCGCGTCCGCGGCGCGAGCGTGGTCGAGCGCTATTTCGGCCATGACGCGCCGGCGGTCGATGCCGACGGCTGGTTCGACACGGGCGACCTCGCCGTCATCGACGACAAGGGAAATGTCAGCATTACCGGCCGGGCGAAGGACCTCATCAAATCGGGCGGCGAATGGATCAATCCCGGTGAGATCGAGGCGATCGTCGGCGCCTTGCCCGAGGTGGCCCAGGTCGCGGTGGTCGGCCGCGCGCACGCCAAATGGGGCGAGCGCCCGATATTGATCATCGAACCCTGCAAGGGCGCCGATATTTCCGACGAAACCCTTCTCGCCGTGCTTCGGGCACGTGTCGCCAGCTGGTGGCTGCCCGATGCGATCGTCCGCGTCGCGGCCATGCCGCTCGCGCTGACGGGCAAGATCGACAAGACCCGACTGCGAGCCGAGCATGGCTGAGCAGCGTTCATCCAGGGAGAGCAGCATGACGACGACGCGCCGGAACGTGTTGGCGGGAATGGCAGCGGCCACGGCGGTCGGGGCATCCCCGGGATTTGCCGCAACGCGCCGGGCGATGCCCAAGGGCTTTCTCTGGGGCGCGGCGATCTCGGCCCACCAGAGCGAGGGCAACGACGTCAATTCCGACAGCTGGCTGCTCGAGAACCTGCCCGAGACGGTCTACAAGGATCCGTCGGGCGATGCCTGCGACAGCTATAACCGCTACGAATTGGACTTCGCGATCGCCCGGTCGATCGGCCTGAACTGCTACCGGTTCGGCATCGAATGGGCGCGGATCGAGCCCGAGCCGGGAAAGTTCTCCCGCGCGGAACTGGACCATTATGCGCGGGTGCTCGATTCGTGTCGCGGGCACGGCCTGCTGCCGATCGTGTCGTATAATCACTTCACGGTGCCGCGCTGGTTCGCGATGCGCGGCGGATGGGAAGCGGCGGACGGCGCCGATCTGTTCGCCCGCTATTGCGAGCGGGTCACGCATGCGCTGGGCGGCAGGATCGGCATGGCATCGCCATTCAACGAGGCGAATATCCAGCTGCTCGTGAAGATGCTGCGGGGATCCGCCACGCCCGAATATCGTGCCAAGCGGGTCGCGATGATCGCGGCGGCCGCGCGTGCGACCAACTCTCCCCAATTCTCCTCCCTGCTGTTCGCCGACCCGGATCGCGTCGACGCGCATCTGCTCGATGCCCATGCCAAGGCCTATCAGGCGATCAAGGCAGGCCCGGGCGACTTCCCGGTGGGCGTAACCCTGACGACCCAGGCGATCGAGCCGGTCGGCGACGACAGCATCGCTCCCCAGATGGAGAAGATGCTCTATGGCGACTGGTGGAAAGCAGTGGACGCCAGCGACTTCGTCGGCGTGCAGGCCTATACGCGCATGCGTTTCGACGCGAAGGGCGCGGTGTCTCCGCCTGCAGGCGCGGCCATGACCGGGGCCGGCTACGAATATTATCCGCAGGCGCTCGGCCATGTGATCCGGCTTGCCGCGCGATCGACCAAGAAGCCGATCTACGTCACCGAAAGCGGGATCGCCGGCGATGACGACACGCGCCGTATCGCCTGGCTCGACGCCAGTATCGCCGAGGTGGAAAAGTGTATCGCCGAAGGGATCGGCGTCAAAAGCTATATCTACTGGTCGCTGCTCGACAATTTCGAGTGGACGCAAGGCTATGGCCAGCATTTCGGCCTGGTGTCGGTCGATCGCGAGACCTTTGTCCGCACGCCGAAGCCGAGCGTTCAGCATTTCGCGCGCTTGATCGGGGATCGGAAATGACCGGCACGCTGGCGCGCCTGTTCGATCTCACCGGCAGGGTGGCGATCGTTACCGGCGGATCGCGCGGGCTTGGGCTGCAGATCGCGAACGCGCTGGCCGAATATGGCGCGTCGCTCGCGCTGGTCGCGCGCAAGCAGGCGGATCTGGACGCAGCCGTCGCGCAACTCGCCGCGGCTGGTCATACCGCAGCCGGTTTCGCGGCGGACCTCGGCGCTCCGGAGGCTGCGTCCGATCTGACGGAGCGCGTTCTGGCGCATTTCGGCCGGATCGACATCCTGGTGAACAATGCGGGCGCCGCGTGGGGTGCGCCGGCGGAGGACTTCCCGCTCGAGGGCTGGAACAAGGTGATCGACCTGAACGTGACCGGCCTGTTCCTGCTTACCCAGGCCGTGGCGCGTCGCGCTTTCCTGCCGCGGGGCAGGGGAGCGGCCGTCAATATCGCCTCGATCGAAGGCCTGCTCGGCCATCACCCGGATCGCCTGGGCACGATCGCCTACAACACCGCGAAGGGCGCGGTGATCAACATGACCCGCGCCCTCGCCGCCGAATGGGGCCCGCGGAACATCCGCGTCAACGCGCTCGCGCCGGGCTTCTTCCCGTCGAAGATGACGACGCTCGTCGTCGAGCAGCATGGCGACGAGATGCTGCGCCAGACCCCGCTCGGCAAGCTCGGCGGCGACACCGATCTCATGGGCGCGGCTCTGCTCCTCGCCTCGGACGCCGGCGGCCATATCACGGGCCAGACACTCGTGATCGATGGCGGCGCGACCATCATCTGAGGCATGACGATGACCAGTCACCTGCTCGATCGACGCGATGTCGACTTCCTCCTCCACGATTGGCTCAATGCCGACGCGCTCGCCGATCGCGAGACGATCGATGCGGTGATCGACCTTTCGCAGAAGCTGGCGACCGATCAGTTCCTGAGCCACTACAAGCGGAGCGATGTCGAGGAGCCCCGGCTCGACGAGGCGGGCAATGTCCGCACCTGTCCGCCGATCGGCGAGGCGCTCGCGCGCTATGCGGATCTCGGCCTGTTCTCGGCGGGCTTCTCCGAAGCGCAGGGCGGGCTCGGGTTGCCGTATCTTGTCTGCGCGGCATCCTTCGCCTTCTTCGCCGCGGCGAATGCGGCAACCGCCGCCTATCCGATGCTCACCGTCGCCAATGCGCGGCTGATCGCCACCTTCGGCAGCGATGCCCAGTTCGAGGCGTTCGCGCGACCCGAGATCGAAGGCCGCTGGTTCGGGACGATGTGCCTGTCCGAGCCCCAGGCCGGGTCCAGCCTCGCCGATGTCCGCACCAGGGCGGTGCCCGATGGCAGCGACGAACTGGGAAATCGCTACCGACTCGTTGGCAACAAGATGTGGATCTCGGGCGGCGATCAGGACGTCACCGAGAATATCGTCCACCTCGTGCTCGCCAAGGTCCCGGGGGAGGACGGGACGCTGCCTGCGGGCACGGCGGGAATCTCGCTGTTCATCGTGCCGAAGATCCTGCCGGACGGCGCGCGCAACGACGTCGCCGTGGCGGGGCTCAACCACAAGATGGGCTATCGCGGCACCGCCAATTGCCTGCTCAACTTCGGCGAGCGGGGCGGGGCGATCGGCTGGATCGTCGGCGAAGCGGGCGAGGGCCTGCGCCAGATGTTCCAGATGATGAACGAGGCGCGGATCGGCGTCGGCCTCGGCGCCGCGGCGATGGGCTATCGCGGCTATCTGCTATCCGTCGCCTATGCGCGCGAGCGGCTTCAGGGGCGTGAGATCGGTCAGCGCGGTGGACTGCCTGTCGCCATCATCGAGCATCCCGATGTCCGCCGGATGCTGTTGCAGCAGAAATCCTATGTCGAAGGCGCGCTTGCACTCTGCCTCTACTGCGCCCGGCTGGTCGACACGGCGGAAGGCAGCGCCGACGATGCCGCCCTGCTCGGCCTGCTGACGCCGATCGCCAAGACCTGGCCGTCGGAATATGGCCTGGCGGCGAACGACATCGCGATCCAGGTCCATGGCGGCTACGGCTACACCCGCGATTTCGATGTCGAGCAGCTGTGGCGCGACAACCGGTTGAACCCCATCCACGAGGGGACGACCGGCATCCAGGCGATCGACCTGCTGGGGCGGAAGATCCTCCAGGACGGTTCGGGATTGCCCGTGCTCGGTCTGCGGGTGTTGCAGACCGTCGAACGGGCCCGGGCGATTTCCGGTCTCGAGGATCACGCCGGTGCACTGTCGGAAGCGTGGCGGGGGGTGACCGACACGATCGACGTGCTGCGCATCGGTGAACGCGCCTTGGCTTTTGGCAATGCGACTCCGTTTCTCCGGGCGTTCGGCCATGTCGCCCTGGCCTGGCTATGGCTTGACCAGGCGCTCGCGGCGTCGGCGCTCGATCCGTCCAGCCCGGCGGATCGCAACCTTGCCGACGGCAAGCTCCGGGCATGCCGGTTCTTCTTCGAATGTGAGCTTCCGAACGTGCGTTCGCTCCTGAGGTTCGTCGCCTCGCGCAGCGACGTCGCCTCGGACGCGCCGACCCGGATTTTCTGAAATGTCGAACCAAAAGGATGGGAGCATGGAACTGCAGGACCGCGTCGCGATCGTTACCGGAGCAGGCGGCGGCCTTGGCCGTTCGCACGCGCTGATGCTCGCGCGCCACGGTGCCCG
Organism: Sphingomonas sp.; assembly: GCA_040508955.1. Classification (GTDB taxonomy): domain Bacteria; phylum Pseudomonadota; class Alphaproteobacteria; order Sphingomonadales; family Sphingomonadaceae; genus Sphingomonas. Next base: position 6,290 of record JBEVLV010000184.1, read on the forward strand.
CGTCGTCGTCAACGATATGGACGCCGCCGCGGCGGAGCGCGTGGCGGCGGAGATCGACGCTTTCGGAGGGCAGGCCCGTGCCTTCGGCGCCTCGGTTACCGATCCGGCCGGTGTATCGGCGATGGTGCAGCGGACGATGGATGAATGGGGGCGGATCGACGTGCTCGTGAACAATGCCGGGATCCTGCGCGACAAGAGCTTCGCCAAGATGACGATCGAGGACTTCCGTCTCGTCGTCGAGGTGCATCTCATGGGGGCGGCGATCTGCAGCAAGGCGGTGTGGGAGATCATGCGCGCGCAGAATTATGGCCGCATCGTCATGACCACCTCCTCCTCGGGGCTCTACGGCAATTTCGGCCAGGCGAATTACGGCGCGGCCAAGATGGCGCTGGTCGGCCTGATGCAGACGCTGGCGATCGAGGGCAGCAAATACGACATCCGGGTCAATTGCCTCGCACCGACCGCGGCGACGCAGATGACGGACGGCGTGCTGGCGCCCGAAGCGCTCGCGCATTTGGCACCCGATGCGGTCAGCCCGGGCCTGTTGGCCCTCGTCGGCAAGGATGCGCCGACCCGCGCGATCCTATGCGCCGGAGCGGGGCATTTCGCCCGCGCGAACGTGACGCTGACCAGCGGCGCCTTTGTCGGCCGTGATGCCGATGCCGCGCAGCGCGTCGTCGCGGAATGGGAGCGTCTCTCCGACAGGTCTGGCGAAGTAGTCCCGGAATACGGCTTCTCGCAGGCCGAACGGGAACTCGCGAGCGCGGGCTTCGGTCAGGCGCCGCTGGAGGCGCGCTGAGGCGGCTCGGGAGCCGGCAAGGGCGGGCTTATCCGTATCGACACAGCATTCACCGGGCCACTTGCGGCCCGCAAGCAGTTGGAGAGGAACATGCGTTTGCGATTTCTCGTCGTTGCTCTGGCGCTATGGGTCGGTGCTTTGCCGGCAACTGCAAACCCGCGCCCGGTGGCGCAGGTCGAATCCGGAAGGCTGGTCGGCACCGCCGACGGCCAGGTTCTCGCCTTTCGCGGCATTCCCTATGCGGCCGCCCCTGTCGGCGCCCGGCGATGGCGTGCGCCCGCGGCTGCCACCGCCTGGACCGGCGTCCGGGACGCGTCGCATTACGGTGCGGCATGCCCGCAGCCGTCCGATCACAAGGAGGCCTGGGCCCAGGTCGGTGCGACAAGCGAGGATTGCCTGTTCCTCAACATCTGGCGCCCCGCGCATGCCGGCAAATATCCGGTCATGGTCTTCCTGCACGGCGGCGGCTTCACCTACGGTGCGGCGGGCGTGCCGCTCTACGACGGCGCCAGGCTCGCGCGCCGCGGCGTCGTCGTCGTGACGTTGAACTATCGGCTCGGCCGGCTCGGCTTCTTCGCGCATCCGGCATTGAGCGGCGAGGATCCGGACGGTCTTCTCGGCAATTACGGCATCATGGACCAGATCGCCGCGCTGCGCTGGGTGCAGCGCAATGTCGCGGCCTTCGGTGGCGATTCGGGCAATGTCACCCTGTTCGGAGAATCCGCGGGTGCCGGGGTCGTTCAGCTCTTGATGGGGACGCCGGCTGCTGCTGGCCTGTTCCACAAGGCGATCTCGGAATCGGGTGCCGGCGGTTCCGTGCTTCTTCCCATCCGCGGCGCCGCGATGTCCGCCGAGGCCGTCGGAGTGCAATGGGCGGAAAGCATCGGCCTGAAGGATGCCACCGCCGAGCAGTTGCGGGCGCTCCCGGTTGAAAAGACGATCGGGCGGAGCTTTCCGTTCATCGACGGCCGAATTGCGGTCGCCAGTCCCGGAATGCCGTTCAGCCGAGGGCGCGAAGCGAAGATCCCCCTGCTGATCGGGGCGAACTCGAACGAAGCCACGTTGACGAGCAATAACGCGACGACCGCGCGCCGCGTGCTGGGTGAACGCTACGACGCGCTGCTGAAGGCCTATGCCGCCGCCAGGCCTGGCGTGCCCCTCTCGGCTGCGAGCACCGATCTGGCCGAGGATGCGCTGTCGATCCTGCCATCACTCTCGATTGCCGTGATGCATGCCGCCAATGGCGCGCCCGCATACAGCTATTACTTCAATCAGGTGCCCGCGAATCTGCGTGCGGGCTCGGCGGGGACGCCGCACGGTGGCGAGCTCGAATATCTCTTCGGAAATCCCGATGCCGGGTCCGTTTGGGACGATGCGGATCGGGCGGTCTCCGAAACCATGGCGCGCTACTGGGTGCGCTTCGCGCAGACCGGCGATCCCAATGATGGCAGGAGCCCTTACTGGCCGCGTGTCGAAGCGGGAAATATGCCTGCGTATCTGACTATCGGCTCCCGGACGCGCTCCGGTACGCTCTCGCCGATCGAACAGGAGGTGCGGAATTTGGCGCGCGCCGCGTCCGAGCCTGGCTGGGCGGCCGAACGATAGATCCGACGGGCAAGCTACTCAACGAACGCCTGACGAGCGCCAACCTCATCCTAGCCGCCGGATCGGTTGTAAAACACGCGCCCAGGACGTTCGGTACAACACGCACCCGGGGCCGTTTTGGCGTAGAATTCTGTCCGCTGTGTTTGGCGGTTGTGCGCCGAACCTGGTCGAAAGCTGCCCAGCCCTTTCGAATTCATCGTGACGAGGGGATTACGTCGAAGCCGCAATACACCAAGCAATTGGCGCATTCGCCTACTTTATCTCCCTAAGTCGCTCACGACAAAGGGGAAAATGGTGCTGCCGGTGAGGATTGAACTCACGACCTCAGCCTTACCAAGGATGCGCTCTACCACTGAGCTACGGCAGCACTCGCCGGCTGGGTGGCCGGGCGGGAGGGGCCTATGTGCTTGGGGTGCCCCGATTGTCAACCCGAGGGTGGACGGTTTATTGTCGTCACCATGAGCGATGCGGAAAAGAAAGCGCGACTGGCCGAGGCACTTCGGCAGAATCTGCGCAAGCGCAAGGCGCAGGCCCGCGCGCAGGAAAATGTCGAACCGACGGATGATTCAGCTCAGTGCGGGCGTACCCAGTCGCTGGCTTCCTGACCCAGGTCATAGGCGCGATCCATGATCGCGTGCGGCCCCATCAGATACAGCGCCATGGTGACCGCCCCGGCGAAGAACCACATCATGCGATTGGCGCGCATTTCCCCACTAACCATTGCCGTTCGTCCTCATCCAGCAGGGGGCCGACAACGGCAAGCACCTGCGAATGATAGATATTAAGCCAATCGCGTTCCTGGCTGGTTAGCAAAGATGGTTGAATAAGGGTTCGCTCGATCGGCGCGAAGGTAAGAGTCTCGAAGCTTAGCATCGATTGTTCCGCACCCGAAATCAGCTTCTTAACAATCAGGACCAAGTTCTCGATCCGGATGCCGAATTCGCCAGCTTTATAGTAACCGGGCTCGTTCGACAGGAACATCCCGGCCTTGAGCGGCTCGAGCGCCTGGCCGCCGGGATAGAAGGGCTGAGCGATGCGCTGCGGCCCTTCGTGCACCGAAAGATAGGCGCCGACGCCGTGGCCGGTGCCGTGGCCGTAATCGAGTCCCACCTCCCAGAGCGGGCGCCGCGCGAAGCTGTCGAGCTGGGCGCCGGTGGTGCCTTCGGGGAAGGTCGCGGTGGCAATCGCGATATGGCCCTTCAGCACCCGGGTGAAACGGTCGATCATTTCGTCCGATGCGCTGCCCACCGGCATCACGCGCGTCACGTCGGTGGTGCCGTCGGCATATTGCCCGCCCGAATCGACCAGATACAGCTGACCCAATTCGATCGGCAGGCTCGATTCGTCGGTCACCTTGTAGTGCGGGATCGCGCCGTTGGGACCGGTGGCGGAGATGGTGTCGAAGCTCAGGTCCTTGAGTACGCCGGTCTCGTCGCGGAATGCGCGCAGCTTGTCGGCGGCGGACATCTCGGTGAGGCCGCCCAGGGGCGCGGTTTCCTCGAACCACTTCAGGAAGCGGACCAAAGCCGCGCCGTCGCGCGCCTGGGCCGCCTTGTGCCCGGCGATCTCGGCGGGGTTCTTCAGCGCCTTGGCGAGCACGACCGGGTCGCGCAGGCTCAGGATCTTGGCGCCGCCGGCGTCAAGCGCGTCGAAGATCGCCGAGACCGCGCGCTCGGGATCGGTCGCGACGCGCTTGCCCTGCAGCGTCTTGAGCGCCGGGGCGAAGCCGACGCGATCCTGGATGCGGATGGCGTTGCCCAGATGCTGGCGCACCGCATCGGTGATCTTCTCCGGCGCGACGAACAGGTCGGCGGTGCCGTCCGAATGGACGATCGCATAGGCGAGCGCGACCGGGGTGTGCGACACGTCCTGGCCACGGATGTTGAACGCCCAGGCGATCGAATCGAGCGCGGAGAGCACGACCGCGTCGGCCTTGCGCTCGGCCAGCCAGTCGGCGATCTCGGCGCGCTTGGCGGCGGAGGACTTGCCCGCGGCATCGTCCGGCTGGACCGCCAGGGTGGCGTCGCTCGGCGCAGGCTTGTCGGGCCAGACCGCGTCGATCGGATTGGTATCGACTGCAACCAGCTCGGCGCCCTTCTCGGCCAGCGCCTTGCGCGCTTCCTCGACCCAGGCGCGGGTGTGCAGCCAGGGATCATATCCGATCCGGCCACCGTCCGGTGCATGCTGGCTCAGCCAGGCGGTGATGCTGGTCGCGGGGACGCCGACATATTCCCAATCGTCGGCCGAGACCTGCTGGCGGACCTGGAGCGTGTAGCGCCCGTCGGTGAAAATCGCCGCTTCGTGCGGCAGGACGACGGCCGATCCGGCCGATCCCTGGAAGCCGGTCAGCCAGGCGAGGCGCTGGGCATAGGCGCCGACATATTCGGACATGTGCTCGTCGGTGAGCGGGACGACGAAGCCGTCGAGGCGGTCACGCTGCAATTGCGCGCGCAGGGCCTTCAGGCGATCGGCATAGCTGGACATGGGTGCACCTTCCGGTTGTGCGAAACGGGTCTGCCCGACTCCATTTGGGGGCGCGGGCCGTGTGGCGCCAGATTGCAGACGAATTGCTGTTTTGAAAGCCGGCTGTTGCGCTAAGGGCGGTCGCGATGCTGCACCCTCCCTTTGCCCGGCACGATCTGCCGACCCCCGCCCTGGTGATCGATCGCGCCGCGATGGATCGCAATATCGCCCGGATGGCCGCCTTCGCGGCCGAGCGTGGCATCGCGCTCCGGCCCCATGCCAAGACGCACAAGAGCGGCGAGATCGCCCGGCGCCAGATCGCTGCGGGCGCCGTCGGCATCTGCTGCGCCAAGCTGGGCGAGGCCGAGGCGCTGGCGGCGGACGGGGTGGGCGACATCCACCTCACCTCGCCGGTGGTGACGCCCGGCGCGATCGCGCGGCTGGTCGCGCTGAACGCGCGCATCAAGCTGTCGGTGATAGTCGATCATCCGGACAATGCATGGGCGCTGGCGGCCGCGGCCGATGCGCCGCTGACGGTGCTCATCGACGTCGATCCGGGCATCCATCGTACCGGCGTAACCTCGCCCGAGGCGGCGGTGGCGCTCGCGGAGACGATCGCAGCGAGCGACCGGCTGAAGCTGGGCGGCGTGCAATATTATTGCGGTACCCATCAGCACATTCCGAGCGAGGCCGATCGCCGCGCCGCGATCGTCGAACGGACCGACTATCTGCGCACCGTGCTCGCGGCGCTGGAGAAGGCGGGCTTCGCGATTCCCGTGGTGACGGGCGCAGGGACCGGAACCTTCGCGATCGACGCGGATCTCGGCGTGCTTACCGAGCTGCAGGTTGGGTCGTACATCTTCCTCGACCGCGAATATCGCGACTGCGAGCTCGCCGGCGCGTTCGAATCGGCCCTGTTCGTCGATTCGTCGGTGATCAGCGCCAACACCGCCGGGCTGGTGACGATCGATGCGGGCATCAAGGCGTTTGCGACCGATGCCGGCGTGCCCGTCGTCGCCGCCGGCGCCGAGGGCCGCTACGCCTTCAAGGGCGACGAGCACGGCGCGATAATCGGCGAAACGGCGCTGCCGGGGCTGGCCGCGCGCGTGACGCTGATCCCGCCGCACTGCGACCCGACGGTCAATCTCTATGACCGCTATTACGTGATCGACGGCGATACGGTGATCGAAACCTGGCCGGTCACCGCGCGCGGCTGCTCGACCTAGCGGCAGCGCTTCTTCGCGGTGATCGTGCGGTCGACCGCACGACCGCCCAGCGCGCCGCCGACGCCGCCCGCCGCCGCGCCCAGCAGCCCATGGCCGATGATCGCGGGACCTGCGACGACACCGAGCACACCGCCGGCGATCAGGCCGGTCGTGCCCTTCGAGCGGCGGCACTTCTGGTAGTGGCGCGTGGACTTGGCCTTGTAATGTTTGCTCTGCGTGCGTGTCTGCGCTTCCGCGGCGCCCATCGGCACCACGGTAGTGGGAATGGCGAGCGCGAAGGCGCTCAGCGTTGCAATGATCTTGCGCATGTCGGACCCTTGTCTTGTTCCTGACCGCATCAACTAGGGACCGGCCCTGACGGTTGCATGAACGCGAGACAACCGCGCGGATCGCTTTGGGTCACTCCGGCATTTCTCCGGGACGATGCATGCCACCCCGCCTGGAGTTCCCGGCCCGCGCGACCGGCTGCGCGGCGCGATCGGCGCGCTTGCCGTGCAGGGCGCGCTCGGCGCATTGTTGCTGAGCGGGCTGGCGGTGCGCCACACCGACCCCGACGAACGGCCGGTCACGCATGTGCTCGACTTCGCACTGCCACCGTTGCCCCAGCCCGAACCGGAACCAAGTTCGGCCCGGCGTGCCCGCGCCGAAGGAGCGGCGTCTCCGCCCAATCTCAAATCGCACGCGACCGAGGTGACCAGTCCGGCCCCGGCACCGATTCCTACGCCCCAGATCGTCGTCGCACCGCTGGCATCGACCGGGAGCGAGGCCAGTTCGGGCAATGCCCCGGTCGCCGGCCCCGGCACCGGTGCGGGCGGTGCGGGCGATGGCACGGGCAGCGGCAGTGCAGGAAATGGCGAGGGCGATGGCGGCACCCCGCTCGAATGGATTGGCGGCCGCATCCGGGATTCGGACTATCCCCGCGCCGCGCTCCGTGCCGGGGCGAGCGGCACCGTCCATCTCCGCTTCACCGTCGGGGTGAAGGGCCGCGTCACCGACTGCACCGTCACCCGCTCGAGCGGCAATGTCGATCTCGACGAAACCACCTGCCGGCTGATCCAGCAGCGCTTCCGCTACAGGCCGAGCCGCGACGCGCACGGCCGGCCCTATCCCGACGTGGTCACCGGCGAGCATGAATGGACGCTCTGGCGCCGCCCCGATCCCGACGATTCAAACAATTCGCTTTGAGCGCAAGCCGCGGAGCGTATCGCGCGCCGGGCTTTCCTATCTCGCTCCCAACGCAATAGGAGTGAAGCAATGACCTTCTCGTACAAGACGATGGCCTCGCCGGTGGGCGAATTGAAGCTGGTCGCCAGCAATCGCGGCCTGTCGGCGATCCTCTGGGAGAATGACGATCCCGCCCGCGTCCGCCTCGGGCCGCAGGTCGAGGATCCGGCCCACCCGATCCTGGTGGAGGCCGAGCGCCAGCTCCGCGCCTATTTCGCCGGCACGCTGAAGGCCTTCACCGTGCCGCTCGATTTCCACGGCACCGAATTCCAGAAGAGCGTCTGGGCGGCCCTGCTCGCCATCCCCTATGGCGAGACGCGCAGCTATGCCGAGATCGCCCGCGCGGTCGGCCGGCCGACCGCGTTCCGCGCGGTGGGCGCCGCGAACGGCCGCAACCCGATCTCGATCATCGCCCCCTGCCACCGGGTGATCGGCACCAACGGCGCACTCACCGGCTTTGCCGGCGGGTTGAAGGCCAAGGAGCTGCTGCTTGGACTGGAGGAAGGTGGAGTTGCGTGAACGAAACGGCGCTGGCCCGGCTCTGGTCCGGCGCCGCGTCCCTCGTTAAGCTGCACGCGATTAGGGGATGGGGGCAGGATGCAGGGCAAAGGGATAGGTGAGCGCGTCAAATCCTTGTGGCGCCTGTACCGCGAGCCGCGGCCAAAGGTGCGACGCATGATTTCGGTCTGGCGAAATCTGTTCGTCATCCGGTCGTTCAGGGCGCTTCTGCTGCCGATAGGGTTTCATATCGCGGCCGCCATCCTCAGCTGGTTGTGGCTCGCGAGAGGCGAGACCGGGCCGCTGATCGGCCTCTCGATCAGTTGTCTTGTCCTTATGCATGAATCGCAGCAGCCCGGGCGTCCGTCCTATGTGGATATCCCCGGCGGGTGGCGCGCAGCGATCGAGTATATTCTTCAGGGCGGCAGGTTTCGCTACGATCGAGCAGGCCGTCGTTGGTCGCCCATTTCCGACTATTGGCAGCTCGACGCGGTGCGGATCGAGCCGCGGGGTAAGGAATTGCGCCTCTACAGCACCAAGGGCGTGTTGGAGGATTTAGTATTCCTCGCCCGCAACTTCAGCGTCGACGGCATGCCCGATGTGGACGCGATGCGTGCGCATGACGAGCGAATCTCGCGGGAGAAGTCGGGACGGCGAATCCGGGTGACTGCCTGATTGCCGGGCTCGCGAATGGCGTCTGGCGCCACGCCGCGCTAAAGGCGCCGCAATGATCCGCCTTTCCGACCTGAAGCTTCCGCTCGATCATGCCGACGAAGCCCTGCCCGCCGCGATCTGCGAGCGGCTCGGCGTTGCCCGTGAGGACTTGCTCGATTTCGCCATCTGGCGCCGCGGCTGGGATGCGCGGAAAAAGGCGCGCATCCTGCTGATCTATACGGTCGACCTGACCTTGCGCGACGAAGCCGCGATCCTCGCGCGCTTCGCGAGCGACAACAATGTCCGCCCCACGCCCGACACCGGATACAAGTTCGTCGCCCGTGCGCCCGAGCCCTATACTGGCGCACGGCCGATCGTCGTCGGTGCGGGCCCCTGCGGGCTGTTCGTCGGCCTAGTCCTCGCCCAGATGGGGTTCCGTCCGATCATCCTCGATCGTGGCAAGGTGGTGCGCGAGCGGACCAAGGATACCTGGGGCCTGTGGCGCAAGAGCGTGCTCAATCCCGAATCGAACGTCCAGTTCGGCGAGGGCGGGGCGGGCACCTTTTCCGACGGCAAGCTCTACAGCCGGATCAAGGATCCTCGGCACCTCGACCGCAAGGTGCTGACCGAGTTCGTCAAGGCCGGCGCGCCCGAGGAAATCCTCACCGAGGCGCACCCGCATATCGGCACGTTCCGCCTGGTGAAGATGGTCGAGGGCATTCGCGAGCAGATCGAATCGCTCGGCGGCGAGTATCGCTGGCAGCACCGCGTGACCGATCTCGACATCGAGACCGACGCCGAGGGCAATCGCCGCGTGACGGGCGTCGTGCTCCAGAGCGGCGAGCGGATCGCCGCCGACCATGTCGTCCTCGCGCTCGGCCATAGCGCCCGCGATACCTTCGCGATGCTCCACGATCGCGGCGTGTTCATCGAACCCAAGCCCTTCGCGATCGGCGTGCGCATCGAGCATCCGCAAAGCTGGATCGATCGCGCCCGCTTCGGCCCCAATGCGGGCAACGAGATCCTCGGCGCGGCGGACTATTCGATCTCGCACCAGGCGAGCAACGGCCGCGCGGTCTACAGTTTCTGCATGTGCCCGGGCGGCACCGTGGTCGCCGCGACGTCGGAGGAAGGGCGCGTCGCCACCAACGGCATGAGCCAATATTCGCGCAACGAGCGCAACGCCAATTCGGGCATCGTCGTCACGATCGATCCCGAGAACGACTATCCCGGTCACCCGCTCGCGGGCATCGAGCTGCAGCGGCGCCTGGAGGAGAAGGCGTTCGTCGCGGGCGGATCGAACTACAAGGCGCCGGCGCAGAAGCTCGGCGATTTCCTGGCGAAGCGTCCTTCCACCGAGCTGGGCGAGGTCGTCCCGTCCTATCGTCCGGGCGTAACGATGACCGATCTGGCCGAGGTGCTTCCCGAATTCGCGGTGACCGCGATGCGCGAGGCGCTGGTTGCTTTCGGCCGTCAGATTCCCGGCTACGACCATCCCGATGCGGTGATGACGGGGGTGGAGACGCGCACCTCTTCGCCGATCCGCATCACCCGGGGTGGGGACCTCCAGAGCCTCAACACCGCCGGGCTTTATCCGGCGGGCGAGGGGGCAGGCTATGCTGGCGGCATTCTCTCGGCCGCGGTTGACGGGATCAAGGTCGCTGAGGCTGTGGGACTCAGCTTGGCGGGATCTGCCGGAGGCTGATCCGGGCGAGGCCGATTGCGCATCCATTACTGCCCATTCGGGCGTGTTGGTCATGCGGTCGGCGGCATGGTAAAGAAAAAATTCGCGATCGAGTCGAGTAATGTTCGACGACGCCGTAGCCGCCGAAACGTTCGGCCCTTTCAAGCGAGAGCAGCGTCGGTCCTGACGGCCGGCATTTCTTGTCTTTTTTCGGCGCACCCTGCCGAGACGAGGGAGGCGATTGGTCATGCACGCAATGAACCCATTTGTCGGCAGACGTCATTTTCTCGCGGCTTCG
>JBEVLV010000185.1:0-7337 GCA_040508955.1 Sphingomonas sp.
GTCCAAGCAGCCCCCGGTCTCGGTGAGACACATACCCCACCCCCAACCCCTACCCGGAAGGGGAGGGGCTTAGGTAGAAGAACATGCTTCACTTCGAACTCGTCACCCCCGAACGTCTCGTCCGCTCCGAGGACGTGCACATGGTCGTCGTCCCCGGCACCGAGGGCGATTTCGGCGTGCTCGAGGGGCATGCGCCGCTGATGTCGACGATCCGCGACGGCAATCTCGAAATCTACAAGGCCGGCGCCACCGTGCCCGAGACGATCCGCATCGAAGGCGGCTTCGCCGAGGTCAATGCGCGCGGCCTGACCGTGCTCGCCGAAAAGGCCGAATAGCTCAGCGCTTCACGCGGTGGTACGCCCACCGCATCGGCTTGCTCCCGTCGGCAAGCGATACTTCCGCCATCAGCACCTCGCCCTCGCGCCAGTAGCGGACGCGCTGCGGGTAATCGTGCGCGCGATTCTCGAAGGTGAGCTGGTACGGCTCGGCATCGCGCGCGACCGCTCGGAAATCGGCTGGGGCCTGTCCTTTGGGCTCGGCATGGAAGACATAGGTGCCGCCATCGTCGCGGATCCGCATCGCTTCGGCCGGCGACGCCTCCGCCCCGCGCCGGACCTCGCTCGTCCCGCGCATCTCGCCCCGTGCCATCGGCGCCCAATGCTCGCAGGTCTGCTTGCCCAGCTTCGGCTCGGTGCACCAGTCGCCGACGAGCCAACCGAGCGGCGCCCGCGTATCCGCCTGCGGTGACGCGGCCAGCGCCGCCAGGCCCAAGATGATCGTCATGCCGTCCTCCCGCCGGCCCCATTCTGTGCCTCCGCGCGGGCAAATGCTAGCGGCCTGTTAACCATAGCTGACCTAAGTCGCGGCAGGTGACGGTGGCGCGATGACCTATTTCCTGCAGGATCTTGGCGGACTCGCGCTCGGCACCGCGCTCGCGCCTTTGCTCGGGCTGCTTCCGGGCGTCGCGATCCTCCTCCTGCTCGAACGGCTGGGCTTTGCCGCCGGCAAGGGCTGGCAGCGCATCGGCTGGGCGGGGCTGCTCGGCGTGTCGCTGCTCCCCGCGCTCGATGCCGTGCTGATCCGCTTCGCCGGCATGGCGCCCACTGTCGTATTCCATCTCGTGCTCGCCGCGATCGGCGGCCGGGCACTGCTGCGCACGCGGCTGGAGATGCGCTGGGGCCATGTCGCGGTGCTGCTGGGCTGGTGGGTGGCGGTCGCGATCGCCTTTGTCGATTTCGACTATGCCGGCCGGCTCAACCAGAGCGTCGTGTTGATCGACCTGGTCAAGCACGCCGCGGTGGTCGAGACGATCGTCCGCGGCGGATTGCCGCTCCAGGATCCGTTCTTCGCCCGCGATTCGGCCGCCGGCTATTATTATTTCTACTATCTCTGGCCCGCCGAGCTGCACTGGCTCACCCCGGCGATCAGCGCGCGCATGGCGTTCGCCGCGGCGCTGTTCTGGCTCGGCCCGGTCTTCCCCGCGTTGCTCTGGCGCCTCGGCCAGGCCGCCGGCCTGATCCGCCCCGGCCGCGAGCGCCGCTTCCTCGCGCTCTGCGTCGGGCTGTGCTTCGTCACCGGTCCCGATCTGGTGCTGATGCTGCTGCGCTTCCTCGCGGGCGGGCCGCTGGAAGCGCAGGTCGACTGGTGGAACGAGGAAGTCCGCTTCGCGATGACATCCGTGCTGTGGGTGCCGCACCACCTGACCGCGCTGGTCGCCGCCTGGACCGCATTGCTACTGATCCACCAGGCGCGAGGCGCCGAGCCGCGCACCCAGGGTGCGCTGATCGCCGCCGCCGGCGTCGCCTTCGCCTCGACCTTCGGCATGTCGGTATGGATCATGCTGACCGCCGTGCCGATCATGGCCGTCTGGGCACTGCTCGAGCTGCGTCGCGGCAACCGTCTGCCCCTCCTCGCCATCGCCGCGGCCGGCCTGGTCGCGCTCGCCGTCGCCGCACCGCAACTCGCCGACCTGCTGCACAATCGCTCCGACTCGGGCCTGCCCGTCGCGTTCACCGTGCGCCGCTTCCTGGGGTGGCAGGCCGACATGGCGCCCTGGCTCGCCTTTCCGCTGCTGATCATCCTGCCGCTCAACTATGTGCTGGAGTTCGGCATCTTCGCGGTCGGGACGCGGCTCTGGTTCCGAACCAAGCCGCGCAGCACCGAGATCGGCCGGCTGCTCATCGTCTCGGCGATCGCCGCGCTGCTGATCGCCGGCTTCCTCCATTCGACGATCATCAACAACGATTTGGGCTGGCGCTCGATCTGGTTCGCGCAATTGCCCGCGATGCTGTGGACCGCGGCGCTGCTCCAGAACATGCCCCGCCTGCTGAAACCGTCGCTCGGCCTTCGCGCGCTCCTTGCCGTCGGCCTGCTCGGCAATGTCTGGGACCTGATCGGGATGCGCGTGGTCCGGCCGCCGCTGTTCGACACCAGCTGGTCCTATCTCAACGCCGCGCCGGCCACCGATCACGCACTGCGTCAGGCCTATGACTGGACGCGGACGCACCTCCCCGCCGACTGGGTGCTGCAGCACAATGCGTTTCTCAACGGTCGGGCGTTCGCGTTCGGCCTCTACGGCAATCACCGCGTCGCGATATCGGATACCGAAGCCTCGCTGTTCGGCGCCTCGCGCCTCGCCGCCTGGAAGCGTATCCACATCCTCGTTCCGGTCTTCGAAGCGGACATCCCCGCCGCCCAGCGCTACGCCATCGCCCGTACCGAGGGCATCGACGCGCTGGTCCTCACCGATCTCGACCCCGCCTGGCAGCACGCCGGGCAACCGCCCGCCGACATGCCCTGCCGCTATCGCAACGCGCATGTCTGCATCGTCGCCGTCCCGGGAGCTCCCAGATGAAGCGCTTCGCCGTCCTGATGCTCACCCTCGGCCTTGCCGTCGCGCTGGGCTTCCTCGTCTATCTCGGCCTCACCAACACGCCGCTGTTCGCCGGCGTATCGATCCTCTTCTACCGCGGCGTGCTGCTCTGCGCGGCGAGCGCGGTGCTGCTTGCCGGCGCATTCGCGCTGGCCGGCCGCTGGCGGCCGGTCGCGCTGGAGACGATCGTCGCCGCCGCGGCGCTCTCCTTCGCATTCAACCTGAGCTTCCTGGTGATCTTTCCGGTCACGATCGACCGCTCGATCAGCGTCTTCCTCCTCGCCGAGATCGAGGCGCATCAGGGCCTGGACACGCCTGAGCTCCAGCGCCTGTTCGTCGATCGCTATGTCCGCGACATGGCCCAGATCGATCGCCGCGTCGCCGAGCAGGCCCTGTCGGGCAATATCGCGGTGGAGAACGGCCATATCCGCCTCACCGATCGCGGCCGCCGCTTCCTCGCGCTCTCGCGCGCCATCGGCACCGCTTTCGACACCGATCCGCGCTTCGTTCGTCCGGAAAAACCCGGGCATTGATTTGGTTAGTCAATTCTCAAGCCTTCGCCGCTAATCCTGCCGCTCCTGTGGGGATGAAGAGCCTGCGATGAGTGCATTCGGACGACGCAATGGTTTGGGTGGGGGCACGGGTGGCCGTCCCGCATTCGGAGTCGCGAAGCCGATGCAGGGGCCCGGCCCCGGCCGTCCCGAAGGGCCGCCGCTGGGTGGCGAGCAGTTTCCGCCGATCGGCAGCGTTCCCCTGCCCGGTGCCGGCGCCCCCGATCCGATGGCCGAGCGCGATCCCACCGGCCCGAGCACTTCGACCGGCGACGCCCTCCAACGTCTTGCCGATCGTCAAGCCTCTTCCGGCGATGCCGGCAGCTCGCGCATGGAAGGCTTCGAAGCCTCGATCCACCGCATCAAGGAGCAGGTGCTGCCGCGCCTGCTCGAGCGCGTCGATCCCGAAGCCGCCGCCACGCTCAGCAAGGACGAGCTGGCCGAGGAATTCCGCCCGATCATCGGCGAGGTGCTCGCCGAGCTGAAGCTCACGCTCAACCGCCGCGAACAGTTCGCGCTCGAGAAGGTGCTGGTCGACGAGCTGCTCGGCCTCGGGCCGTTGGAGGAGTTGCTCTCCGATCCAGCCATCTCCGACATCATGGTCAACGGTCCCGAGCAGACCTATATCGAGCGCAAGGGCCGGCTCGAGCTCGCCAACATCCAGTTCCGCGACGAGGAGCATCTGTTCCAGATCGCGCAGCGCATCTGCAACTCGGTCGGCCGCCGCGTCGACCAGACCACCCCGCTGGCCGACGCCCGCCTCAAGGACGGCAGCCGCGTCAACGTGATCGTGCCACCGCTCTCCTTGCGCGGTACCGCGATCTCGATTCGTAAATTCTCGGCCAAGCCGATCACGCTCGACATGATGGCCGCCGGTGGCTCGATGAGCACCAAGATGGCGACGATGCTCAAGATCGCCGGCGCCAGCCGCTTCAACGTCGTCATCTCGGGTGGCACCGGCTCGGGCAAGACGACGATGCTCAACGCCCTGTCGAAGATGATCGACCCGGGCGAGCGCGTGCTGACGATCGAGGACGCCGCCGAGCTTCGCCTGCAGCAGCCGCACTGGCTGCCGCTCGAGACGCGCCCGCCGAATCTCGAGGGCCAGGGCGAGATCACGATCCGCGACCTGGTGAAGAACTCGCTGCGTATGCGCCCGGATCGCATCATCCTGGGCGAAATCCGCGGCAGCGAATGTTTCGATCTGCTCTCGGCGATGAACACCGGCCATGACGGCTCGATGTGCACGCTCCACTCCAACTCCCCGCGCGAATGCCTGGGCCGTATGGAGAATATGGTGATGATGGGCGACATCAAGATGCCCAAGGAAGCGATCAGCCGCCAGATCGCCGATTCGGTCGACCTGATCGTCCAGGTGAAGCGCCTGCGCGACGGCTCGCGCCGCGTGACCAACATCACCGAGGTGATCGGCATGGAAGGCCCGGTGATCGTCACCCAGGAGCTGTTCAAGTTCGAATATCTGGACGAGAGCGCCGAGGGCAAGATCATCGGCGAGTACCGCTCGATGGGCCTGCGCCCCTACACGCTCGACAAGGCCCGCCAATATGGTTTCGACCAGGCGATGCTCGAGGCCTGCCTGTAACGCGCTTTCCCGCGTGATCCGCGGCATCCGCGACGCTAGACTGGCGGCGTGATGTTCCCGCTGCTTCTCGCCCTCGCGGCCCCCGCTGCGGACAGCGTCACGCTCGCGCCTGATGCCGAGGGGCGCTGGGTGCCGTTCGAGCTCACGCCCAACAACCATATCAAGTTCGCGCTGACCCTGGACGGCAGGCCCGCCACTGCGATCCTCGATACCGGCATGACCGACACGATGGTGTCGGAGCGCTATGCCGCAGCCAACGGCATCAAGGCGCGCCAGCGCCAGCGCGGCACCGCGATCGGCGGCGCGGTCGCGATCGGCTGGGCCGCCGGGCCCAAATTCGTCATCGGCGGCCTCACCCGCAGCGGCGGGCGCATCGGCATCGCACCGATGGAGACGCCGGCCGAAGCCAATGTCGTCACCGCCGACATGCTGATCGGTGCCGACATCCTGTCGTGCTGCGCGCTCGACATCGATTATCCCGGCCGCCGCTTCCGCATCCTGCCCAGCGGCCGCATGCCCTTCACGGGCTTCACCGCGCCGCTCGCGCATGGGCGGGGCCGCAGCATCTGGGTGACCGAGCTGTCGATCGCCGGCACAAGACTGCGCCCGATGCTGATCGACACCGGCGACGGTACCTGGGCGTCGCTCACCCGCCCCGCCTGGCTGTCGACCGGCTATCACGGATCCGCCGTCACCACGACGCTCGGCTACGGCCTGGGCGGCCCTTCCGTCACCGACGCGGCGGTGGTGCCCAATGCCACGATCGCGGGCGCCGACACCGGCGAGATCGAGGTCCGCATCGAGGAGCCCGACGGTTACTCGGGCCGCGCCGGGCTCGCAGGACGGATCGGCAGCGCGCTGCTCATGCGCTTCCGCGTGCTGTTCGACGTCAAGGCCGGCCATATGGTGCTTCAGCCCGCCGCGCCAAACGCGATGCCCTATATCCGCTCCACCAGCGGCCTGCTGATGGGCTATGCCACCAACATGCTGCGCGTACTCCACGTGATGCGCGGATCACCGGCGGCGGAGGGCGGCTGGCGCGAGGGCGACACGATCTGCGCCGCCAACGGCAGCCCGATCACCGATGCGGCATCGGCACAGGCGCTCTCCGGCTGGGCCGCGGGCACGCCCGGCACCACGGTCCGCCTGGCGCTTTGCGACGGTACAGAGCGCACGCTGACGCTGCGGCGATTCTATTAGCGCAGGTTCAGCGCCACGCTCACCAGGATTACCGTGCCCAGCATCGCCAGCACCTGGATCAGCGACCAGGGCATGAACCCCACCCGATCCAGGTCGCGCCGCTTCTTGCGCCGGCTCTCGCCGAAGCCGCTCACCACTGCGAGTAACAGTGCTGCAACAGCTCCGCCCCATAATTGTTGTTGCATCATACCCCCTCGCTCCCGCATGCGAGCCCCATCTAGGTAAGGAATAGCCATGCGCCAGACCCTCGCCATCGTCGCGATCCTCAGCACCGCGGTCGCCATCGCCAGCGTTGCCGCCGGCGAACCCGCCACCCAGCGCCATTCGATCCAGCAGGCAGTGTCCGCGCCGACGCGCAGTGCCGCCAATGTCGCGCGCGACAAATATCGCCATCCGGTGGAGACGCTGGCGTTCTTCGG
The DNA here is from genome assembly GCA_040508955.1 of Sphingomonas sp. Lineage (GTDB taxonomy): Bacteria > Pseudomonadota > Alphaproteobacteria > Sphingomonadales > Sphingomonadaceae > Sphingomonas. Next base: position 6,646 of record JBEVLV010000185.1, read on the forward strand.
CGTGAAGCCGGGCGACACGGTGGTCGAGATTTGGCCCGGCGGCGGCTGGTATACCGAGATACTGGCACCGCTCACCAGCGAAGGCGGCACGCTCTATGCCGCCAATCCCTGGCCGGACGGCGCCAAGGGCGTGCAGGCGCTCCAGGCGAAGAATCCGGCGACCTATGGCAAGGTGAAGCTCGCCGCATTCCCCGTCACCGCCGCCGATCAGCCCAAGGTGCCCGACGGCACCGCCGATATCGTCCTCACCTTCCGCAACGTTCACAACTGGCGGATGGGCGGCCGCGACGGGCGGGACTATTCGGCCGACGCGTTCAAGCAGATGTACGCCATGCTCAAGCCCGGCGGCGTGCTCGGCATCGAGGACCATCGCCTGCCCGAGAATGCCAGCGACGAGCGCGAGCGCAGTTCGGGCTATATGAAGGTCTCGACGGTGCGCCGCCTGGCCGAGCAGGCAGGCTTCCAATATGTCGGGGCATCCGAGGTGAACGCCAATCCCAAGGATACGGCGGATTGGCCGAACGGCGTGTGGACGCTGCCGCCCACCTTCAGCCAGAAGGATGCCGACCGCGCCAAATATGCGGCGATCGGCGAGAGCGACCGGATGACCCTGAAGTTCGTCAAGCCGCGGTAAGTTTTCAGCTGATTGGCGAGATGCCTTTGCGGGCTTTTCGCGGATGGCCATTTGCTGG
>JBEVLV010000186.1:0-23103 GCA_040508955.1 Sphingomonas sp.
TCGCTGCTGCTCCAGCCGCTCGTCGAAAACGCGATCAAATACGCCGTCACGCCGCAGGAAGAGGGCGCCGATATCACCGTTTCCGCTCGACTCGCCGGAGAACGAGTTCAGATCGCCGTATCCGACACCGGTCCCGGCTTGATCGAAACTAAACCGAGGCCGACCCTTTCAACCGGCGTGGGGCTCGCCAATATCAGGGAACGACTCGCACAGGCTTTCGGGCCTGACCATCGTTTCGAGACGCGAACGAACCCGGGGCAGGGGTTCAGCGTTGAGATCGAGATACCGTTCCAGCTTGAGGAACCGAACCGAGAGGCCGCATGACCATCCGTACCATCCTCGTCGACGACGAACCCCTGGCGATCCAGGGGCTGGAGCTTCGCCTCCAGGAGCATGAGGATGTCGAAATCATCGACAAATGCTCAAATGGCCGTGAGGCCATCCGATCCATCAAAACCCATAAACCCGACCTCGTATTCCTCGATATCCAGATGCCCGGCTTCGACGGATTCTCCGTCGTCCAGGGCCTGATGGAGGTCGAACCGCCGCTGTTCGTCTTCGTCACCGCCTATAGCGACCACGCCATCCGCGCCTTCGAGGCACAGGCGATGGATTATCTCATGAAGCCGGTCGAGCCCGCCCGGCTTGCAGACACGCTCGATCGGGTGCGCCAGCGCCTCACCGAGAAGCGCGGCGTCGAGGAGGTCGACCGCCTCAAGGAAGTGCTCGCCGAAGTCGCGCCCGACGCGGTCGAGGAGATCGCCGACGGCAACCCCGAACACGCGGCGAACCGCTTCGAGAAGCTCATCAACATCAAGGATCGCGGCCAGATCTTCCGGGTCGACGTCGATTCGATCGAACGCATCGATGCCGCCGGCGACTACATGTGCATCTATACCGGCGACAACACGCTGATCCTGCGCGAGACGATGAAGGATCTCGAGAAGCGGCTCGATCCGCGGCGATTCCAGCGCGTCCACCGCTCGACCATCGTCAATCTCGACCTGGTCAAACAGGTCAAGCCGCATACCAACGGCGAATGCTTCCTGGTGCTCAATTCGGGCGCATCGGTGAAGGTGAGCCGTTCCTATCGCGACGTCGTGGCGCGGTTCGTCCATTGATCGCGGCGCTGCTCGCGCCCTTGATGCTGGTCGCCCAGGCGCAGGCATATTCGGCGGAGCAGTTCGCCACGCTCAAGTTCCTGGAAGGGCGCTGGACCGGAACGGCGCCCGACGGGACCGCCTTCTTCGAGCGCTACGACTTCCCGGATTCGACCACGATGCGCGTCCGTCGCTTCGGCGATCCCAGCTTCGTCACGATGAGCGACGAAAGCCGGATCACGCTGGAGGACGGGCGCATCGTGTCGCGCTGGGGCGCGTATAGCTGGCAGGCGGCCGAGCTGGCCGACGGCCTGATCCGCTTCGAAGCGATGCGGGCGCCCGGCGGCTTCACCTGGCGCCGCATCGATGCCGACACGGTCGAGGTCCAGCGGCGCTGGATCGGCCTCAAGAGCAAGCCGCAAAGCCATGTCCTGACGCTCCACCGGCTGAAATAGCCGCGCGACGGGTTTTGATCGCAAGTTCCGGGCTTGCCCCTGGATCGCTCCCCCATTAGAACAATAGAGGAACGAGGGAGCGTTTCATGTCCGGTAAATTCGAAACTTTCGCCGCGCTGCACGTCGCGGGCGATCCGGTGATATTGTTCAACGTCTGGGATGCCGGCAGCGCCATCGTTGCCGAAAAAGCGGGCGCCAGGGCGATCGCCACCGGCAGCGCGTCGGTCGCGACCGCACATGGCGTGGACGATGCCGAGGGGCTGGAGCTCGATCTCGCGCTCGCCAATGCCGCCCGGGTGGTGGCGAGCACGACCTTGCCCGTCTCGATCGATTTCGAGGGCGCCTATTCGGAGCATGTCGAGCGCGCAGCGTCGAATGTCGCCCGGCTCGCGGCGACCGGCGCGATCGGTTGCAATTTCGAGGACCAGATCGTCGGCAGCGATCCCCGCACGATGCACGATGTCGAGGATCAGGTCGCGCGCATCGCCGCGATCCGCTGGGAGACCGGCCCCGCCTTCTTCCTCAACGCGCGCACCGACATCTTTCTCATCGCCAGGCCCGACACGCATGACGACGCGATGGTCGATGCCGCGATCGCACGGGCCAATGCCTATGCCGAAGCGGGGGCCAGCGGCTTCTTCGTCCCCGGCTTGGCTGATCTCCGCCTGCTCGAGCGTGTCTGCAAGGCGGTGCCGCTGCCCGTCAATTTCATGGCGTTCCCGGGAGCGCCCTCAGCGCAAGCCGTCGCCGCTACCGGCGTCGCCCGAATCAGCCACGGCCCCTTTCCGCATATGCTCGCCCTGAAGGCGTTCGAGGACGCGGCGCGAGCGGCCTTCACGGCTTGATGTAAGGCAGGCCCTTGGCAGTGCCGGGTTCCGGCTCGATCGTCTAAGCGAAGGGTGAGGATGTCGGCGCACAGCCGGCGGCGGCGTCGCAGCGCCCGCAGGTGCCGGCGAACTCGATGACATAGCGCGACGGGCGGAAGCCCTGCCGCCGCGCTATGTCATCCAGTCGTTCGAAGAACGCATCCTCTTCGATCGCGAAGAGCTTCCCGCACTCTGCGCATACCAGGCTGATCGTTCGCGTCTCGCCCCCGAGGGCATAGCCGTTCAAATGCTCGATCTTGCGGATCACCGCATCGCGGCGAAGCTGCTGCAGGGCACGGAACACGAGCGAATTGGAGACGCGCGGGTCGTCATGTCGCAGCCGGTTGGCGATCTCGATCCCCGTCAGTGGCACCTGGGATCGCTGCAGAAGCTGCACGATTTCGCCTGTCAGATAGCCCGTCCGCCGTCGTGACGGTTCAGCCATGTCGATGCCGCGCATGGCGCAGGCGCCAGTTCATCACGTGCGCGAGGGCCAGCAACAAGCTGCCTGCCACCGTCACCGGCGTCTCAGCCGCCGATTGCGCGAAGACGATGGCCCCCAGGGCGAGCAGCATCAGCCCGAACGCACCGAGCAGCAGCGGTGCGCGGGTCGCGCGGCCCATCCCACCGGACACGAGCGCCCAGGTGGAGGCCGGCACCGCCAGCGCGAGCAACCAGAGATGGATATTTTCCGGAAGCGACAGCGCTTTCGACAGTGCGGGCAGAGCGGCGAGCGCAATCGGCAGCGCCAGACAATGGACAAGGCACAGCATCGCGGCGCTGAACGCCACGCGCTCGATCCAGTCTGCACGTGCCTGCGCAACGAGGCGATCCGCCTCGCACGCGATATCGGGGAGATTCTTCATCGCGGATATGATATGTTACATCATATCATATCCGGTCAAGCGCAAAGCAGCTCGGTCCGTCGCATCACGCCGGTTGCAATGTAGGATCTGGGAGCGGAATCGCCATTCCGCTCTTTCGCATCGTCCGCCACGCGGTCTTGCTGTGGAGGACGCCCGGAAAACACCGCAGCGCGTCAACTTCGTCAACCGAAGCCGCGCGTCACCCCTGCGTGCCGGCCTCGTCCGCAGCGGCTTCGCCTTCGGCCGGCCGTTCGAACCATGCCTCAACCGGGCCGACCAGCTTGATCGTCAGCGGATTGCCCTTGCGATCGACCTTGTTGCCCAGGGCCGCGCGGATCCAGCCTTCGGAGATGCAATATTCCTCGACGTCGCGGCGCTCGATGCCCTTGAAGCGGATGCCGATGCCGCGCTCCAGCAATTCGCGCTGGAAATAAGGGCTGTTCTGGTTGACCGAGAGCCGGTCGGGTGGAGTGTCGCTCATGGGCGCGGCCTTAGCCGTTATTGTGGCACGGGTTCAAGATAACGGTGGATCGCGGAAACGACGACCGATCCCTCGCCCACGCCCGAGGCGACGCGCTTGACCGATCCCGCGCGGACGTCGCCCACTGCGAACACGCCCGGCCGCGACGAGCAGAAGAAGGTCTCGCCACTCCCCGTCTTCACGAAGCCGGCCGGATCGAGCTCCAGGCAGTCCTCGAGCCAGTCGGTATTGGGCTGCGCGCCGATCATCACGAACAGCGCACCCACGTCGTGGCGCTGCGTCTCACCGGACTTGCGATCGGTCCAGTGCAGCGCGCGGAGATGCTGGTCGCCCTCCAGCCGGGTCACTTCGCAGAAGGGATGGAGCGTGATCCTGTCGGAGGCCTCGATCCGCTCGATCAGATAGCTCGACATCGTCGCCGCCAGCCCGGGTCCGCGCACGAGCATATGGACATGGCCCGCCGTGCGCGAGAGGTAGATCGCCGCCTGCCCGGCCGAATTGCCGCCGCCGATCACCACTGCGGTCTGTGACGCGCAGATCCCCGCCTCCATCGCCGTCGCGGCATAGTAGATGCCGTTGCCCTCCAGCTCGACATACTTGTCGAGATCGAGCTTGCGATAGCGCGCGCCCGTCGCGACCACCACGGTCCGCGCCCGGAGCGAGGCACCGTCGTCGAGATGGACGCGGAACGGCCGCCCTTCGCACTCGATGCCCTTCGCTGAGCGCGAGATCAGCAGCCGCGCGCCGAATTTCTGCGCCTGGACCTGCGCCCGGCCCGACAGCGCCTGGCCCGAGATACCGGTGGGGAAGCCCAGATAATTCTCGATGCGCGAGCTCGTCCCTGCCTGGCCGCCCGGCGCGACGGCCTCGATCACGATCGTGTCGAGCCCCTCGGAGGCGGCATAGACCGCCGCTGCCAGTCCGGCCGGACCCGCGCCTACCACCGCCACGTCATGGACGTGATCGGGATCGAGCGCGCTCGTCAGGCCCACCGCATCGGCGAGCTGCGCATTGCTCGGGTTGCGTAGCGCCCGCCCTTCGACGACGACGACCGGCAGGTCGCTTTCGCTGAGCGCCAGGCATTCCATGAAGCCCACCGCATCCGAATCGATCTCGCTGTCGATGCGCCGATGGGGGAGACCGTTGCGGGTCAGGAAAGTCTCGATCCGCCCCATGTCCGCGGAATGTGCCGGCCCGACCAGCGCGACGCCCGCCTCGCCATGCCGGATCATGCCGACGCGGCGCAGGATGAACGCGCGCATCACGATCTCGCCGATATCGGGCTCGGCCGCCATCATCCGGCGAAACGCGCCACGCTCGACGCGGACGACGCGGGTGCCCGGCAGCGCGCGGCCGCTCACCAGGATCGTACGGTCGTTGAACAGGTCGAGCTCACCGGTGAACTGGCGCGGCTCATGGACATGGACGATGCGCTCGAATCCCTTGGCACCGCGATCGAGGATCTCGATCCGACCTTCCAGACACAGGAAGAAATCGACATGGCGGTCACCGCGGCTGAACAGCATCCCGCCTTCGTCAAATGCCTCTTCCCGCCCGAACGAGGCGACGCGTTCGGACATCTCCTCCGACAGCGCCGGAAAGGTCTGTGCCGCGCGGGCATAGGGGTCAGACGGATCGAGCCGGGCGAGCGAATCTACGGTAGCCATACTGCAGTGTAACCTACACCGCACGCAAAGCGACATCTCCAAAAGGATGGCGCGGAGCTCACCCGCGCCATCCTCGCTTCAGGTCCGTCGATCAGCAGTAGCGGACGAGGACGCGACGCCCCTCATACGGATCCCATACCCGGCGGATCGCGCAACGCTCGTACCGAGGATAATAGTGCCGGTAATAATAGCCGTCGCGCGGGTAATAGCCGCGCTCGCGATAATAGCGGCGGTCATAGTCGTAGCGGCGGTCTCCGGCGAGCGCAGCGCCGATGGCGAGGCCGGCGATGCCGGCGACTACTGCGGCGCCGGTATTGTCATGGCCGTAGTGGCGATAATGGCGATAGCGCTGCGCATCAGCAGCGGGAGCGACGGCGGTGAGCATGGTGGCACCCAGGACGGTGCCGAAGACTGCCTTCTTGATGAGATTGGTCACGATATCCTCCTCAAAATTCCTGGCACCAGACCCTTCGCACATCCATCCGAGTCGCGGCGCTGAGTATGAGGAATTAACGCACGGCACCTGAACTGGTTCGGAATCGGGTGTTCAGCCGGGGTTTAGCCGGTTAACGGGACGAGCATGGCCTATTGGATCCTGCGCTCCGAACCCGATGCCTATAGCTGGGACGACCTCGTCCGCGACGGCGCCACCGAATGGAACGGCGTGCGCAACTATACCGCGCGCAACTTCATCAAGGAGATGCAGCCCGGCGACCAGGCGATCTTCTACCATTCGAACACCGAAAAGGCCGCGGTCGGCATCATGGAGATCACCCGCGCCTGGCAGCCCGACGGCGATGACGGGAAATGGGCCAGCGTCGCGGTGAAGCCGGTGCGCAAGCTCGCCAGGCCGGTGCCGCTCGCCGACATCAAGGCCGAGCCCCGTCTCGCCGCGCTCGAGATGGTCCGGCAGTCGCGCCTCTCGGTGACCCCGGTCCGCGACGCGGAATGGGCGATCCTGCTCGAGATGAGCGCCTAGGCCAGGAAGGGCGCCGCGACCTCGGCCGGTACCCGTAGCAGCCGTCCGGTAGCGCGGTCCAGCAGCGCCCAGGTCGTCTTCGCCTCTACCCGAATTCTGCCATCGCCGCCCAGGAAACGCATGCGCCGGTCGAACCGCGCGCCACGCGGCGGATCGGAGACCCATGTCTCGGCGGTGACCGTCTCGCCCGCGGAGACATTGCCGCGATAATCGATCTCGTGCCGTGTCACGACCCAGATATAGGCGGCGTGATGCTCGGGTGAGGCGATCGCCATCCAGTGCGCCACTGCAACGTCCTGGATCCACTTCACCCACACGGCATTGTTGACGTGCCCAAGCTCGTCGATGTCGCCAGGCCCCGCGGTGATGCTGGTCGTGTAGCGCGTCATGATGCAATCCTAGCTTAACCAGCTTTCGAAGCGCAGCCTTCATTCCGATCTGCGAGACCGTCGCTCATGCTGCCCCGCAATCCGAGCAAGATCTTCCGCAGCCGCTGGTCGGCGCTGTTCTGGGCCGGCGGCGTGCTCTTCACCGCGGTGACCACGATCGGCTTCGGCAGCGCCAAGCCGGATGCCAAGCCCGAAACCGCGCTGACCGACGACAGCGGCGCCGAGGTCAGCAATGCCGACCTCGCCGTGCTCCGCAATTTCATCGGCAATTAGCGGATCGCGGTGCACGCGATCGGCGGCGCGCCGGGCGCGGCATAGGTCATGCCTTCGCCCTTGCCGCTGAACGCATAGCCGCCCCCGGCATAGCGGATGCCCGTGCTGGTTCCCTGGCGATTGAGCACATGCGCGCCGCCCTGGCTTGGCTCCACCGTCACCTGTCCCTTGTCCGGATCGAAGCGCGCGGTGAGCTTCGTCCCGTCCATGCAGCGGTAGCGCGCGACCGAGCGGTTGACCTCGACCGCCGGCGACGGCTCCGCGCCGGGTCGCGCGACGAGATCGGCGGACCTGATGTGCCATTGCTTCTGCTCGGCGGTGGCGCCGTCGATATCGGCGACGCGGTGCAGCGTCACGCTGCCGAGCAGGTTGAACGGACGCCCATCCGCCTTCAGCCGTCCATAGGCCTGGACCGGCACGGTGACGAACCGCTGGCCCGCGCCGGCATCGACGTCGCCGGGCGCGCCGATATTGGCATGATATTCCGAATAGCGCGCGAAGCTCGCCGCGAACGCGGCGGCGCTCATCCCCGATGCCTTGCCGCCATTGTCCCACAGCGCCCAGGCCTGGCGATATTTTCCCTCGCCGATCAGCGCATAATAGGTCTGGACGACATTCGCGGCGCCCTGGGCGCTCTCCTGGGTGGACGGCGCCTCGCTCACCGGCGTCATGTCGTTCGCCAGCCCGCCCGGCTCGCCCGGCGCAGGCGGCTCGAGCGGCGCGTGGCCGTTGGCGATCGTGTTGGCGAGCACGGCATCGTCGATATCGTTCGAGGCATTGGCCGGCTCCACGGCATTCTCGGCCGGCTGGGGCGTGCAAGCCGCGAGCATGCAGGCGGCGATGCTCAACATGGGGGCAAGGGTCAGGCGCATCCGGTCCTCTTTCATTCGCGAGCGTAACGAACGCTGCACCGGATGCGCCTGTTCCTCAATCCTCGAGCGGCCGGTTTCCGATAAAGCCGAGCCGCTCGATCCCCGCACGCTTCACCACCGCGAGCACCGTATCGAAGCGTTCGTAGCGCGCTTCGGGATCGGTCTGCATATGGAGCACGCCATTGGGATCCGCGCGCAATGCCGCGAGCGCGCCGGGCAGCGCCGCGTCGCCGATGGGGCGACCATCCCAATAGAGCGCGCCGCCGCGATCGATCGCGAGCTTGTGCGGCGTTTCGAGCTTCGCCGCCCCACCATCCCGCGGGAGGTCGATCGGCACCTTGTGCGTCATGATCGGGATCGAGAGGATCATCACGATGAGCAGCACCAGCATCACGTCGATGAACGGCGTCACGTTGATCCCGCTGATCGGAACGGGTTCGGGAATGCGAGCAGTTCTGGCCATTGCACCTCTCCTCCTGTTGATGATGTAACATATCATCTCCGTTGCAGGTGGGAAGCCCCCGGGCGAGAAATCGCCGGGTGCTCAGCAATTCTCGTATTTCCAGTTGCGCCGCTTGCCCTCGCGCATCCAGCCCATGGCTTCCTCGACGCGCTTGGCCCTGGTCTCCGGCCGCTTGGCGTCGGCGATCCACTCGCAATATTCGCGGCGGCAACCCGGGGGAAATCCGTCGAAGGTCGCCTTGGCTATCGCATCCTCCGCCAGCGCCTCGGCCAGCTCGGGCGGCACCTCGGCCTCGGGCTTGGGTTCGCGCCTGGGACGCTTGGGCATCTGGCCGGCATCGATCCGCGCCGCGGCCTCGCGGACCAGCGCCTCGATCTCGGCGGCGGACGGCAGGTCGTCCAGCGACGTGATCCGCCCGAACTGTCCCGCCGCCTCGCGTTCCTTGCCGGTGGAGACATTCTCGCGATCCCAGAAGCCGAGCGTCACATGCTTCTTGAAGGCCGCGGTTCCGGCGAGGATATTGCCCTTGTACTGATAGGACGGTCGCGACCATTTGATCGCTTCCTCGACGTCGGGGCAGGCGGCGTGCACCCGGGCGCGCAGCCAGGTCAGGATCGGCCTGGCGAAGTCGGCGCTGGCTTCGATATAGGCGTCGACGCGAGGATCGGCGGACATGGAGCGCTCCGTTCTCAGAACGCCCCATGCTTGGTCAGCCGCGATGCGGCGTCAAGGTTCAGGGCTCCAGTGCATCCTTGTCGGCGTCGTCCAGGTCCTCGTCGTCGTCGAGCTCGTCGTCATCCTCGTCGAACTCGTCCTGAACCTCGTCCTCGTCCTGGTCGGTTTCGTCCTGCTCGGCGTCGTCGTCCTCCTCGCCGAGCTCGTCGTCCTCCATCAGCAGGTCGTCCTCGTCGTCGTCCGAATCGTTGCCCAGATCGGGCTCGAGATCGGTCAGCAGATTGCCGTCGGTCGGGCCGCCGCTGGTCGCCTCGAGAATTTCGGCACGCTGGCTCTCGTCATAGCCCTCTTCGTCGAAACCGTCGTCGCCCGGGCCTTGTCCGGGAACCTGATAGCCACCCATTGCCGATCCTTCCGTTTCCCGCGGCGGACATCGCCGGGTTCATGGCGCGAACGGCAATGCCCCTAGACTCGTTCCACCTGGGGTCGGAAGAGTCGTCCGCGCTCGGTCACCGCTACTACCACGAATGCCGCCGCGCCCATCAGCAGGAAACCGCTGTAAAGCGGTATGGTCGTGCCGTCGAAGGATTGCCCGATCTGGGCGCCGATCAGCGCGCCCACCAGCGTGGTGACGAAGCCCTGCAAGCTCGATGCCGTCCCTGCGATCTCGCCCATCTTCTCCATCGCCATGGCCGAGAAATTGGACGTGGCGAGGCCGAAGCACGCCATCATCAGCGCCTGCAGCACGATGAAGCTGCCGAGCGATTCGAAGCCGGTGAGGACGATGCCGAGATGGATCGCCGCGATCAGCGTCAGCGCCGCCAGCGCGCTATGCGAGATCATCCGCGTGCCCAGCTTCATCACGATCCGGGAATTGAGAAACGATCCCAGTGCCATCGTGCTCGCGACGCAGGCGAAGACCAGGGTAAGCAGCTGAGGCCGGTGGAACACGTCGGCCATCACCTGCTGCACCGACCCGATGAAGCCGAACAGTGCGCCCGACAGCAGCGACGCCGCGATCGTGTAGCCCACGGCATTTCGGTCGCGCAGCACCAGTCCGTAATCGCCGACGATCCGGCTCGGCCGCAGCGACTGGCGTGCATCGGGCGCCAGCGTCTCCGGCATACGCAGCCAGAACCACAGCACCACCGCCGTCGCGGCCGCCGCCACCCCCCAGAAGATCATCCGCCACGATCCACCCGCGGAAAGCACCGCCTGTCCGAAGGTCGGCGCGAAGATCGGCGCCGCCATGAAGACGATGAAGGCCAGGCTCATCACCCGCGCCATCGCCCGCCCGGCGAAGCAATCGCGCACCAGCGCGATCGTCACCACGCGCGCGCCCGCCGCCGCGGTTCCCATCGCAGCGCGGGCAATCAGCAGCAGCATGAAGCTGCCGGAGATCGCCGCCACGGCGCTGGTCAGTACGAACGAGCTGAGCGCGATCAGCAGCACCGGGCGACGGCCATAGCGGTCAGACAAGGGACCATAACCGAGCTGCGCCACCGCGAAGCCGAGCAGATAGGCGGTGATCACGAACTGGCGGTGATTGGCCTGGGTCACGCCGAGGCTGTCGCCGATCGCGGGCAGCGCCGGCAGCATCGAATCGATGCCCAGTGCAGTCAGTGCCATCATCGCGGCGATCAGCGTGACGAACTCGCCGAACGCCAGCGGCGCGCGGTTTGCGGACTGTGTCGAGAGATGCGGCTCTTCCATTGTCCGCGCAGATGGCCGATCAAAGCCGTCGCGTCACCCCTTTTGGTGCATGGCTCGCATCGATGCCCAGCGCGTTGTATTGCCAATACACACTTTGGAGACTTGAATGCCGCGTCTCGTACTCCTGCCGCTCGCCCTCACCTTCGCGCTCGCCGCGTGCGACGGATCGGGCACCAACATCTCGATCAACGCCAAGGACGACGAGGGCAACACGCTCCTCTCGACCGACGCCAACGGCCAGGTCGACATCAAGGTCCCCGGCTTCTCCGGCTCGATCCGTCTTCCCAAGATCCACATGGATGCCGAGGATTTCGAGATAAACGGCGTCAAGCTTTATCCCGGATCGACGATCGACGATTTCCGTGCCGACGCGCAGGACCGGAGCGGCAATGACGACCTGGGCAAGGTCAGCATCCGCTTCCGCAGTCCCGCCACGCCGACTGCGGTTCGAGACTGGTTCCGCGACAACATGACCAAGCAGGGCTTCAAGGTCGAGACCCGCAGCAACGGTCTCAGCGGCACCACCGACGACGGCCAACCTTTTTCGATCGCGTTGGACACCGATGGCGACGGAAAGTCGAAGGGGCGGATGCAAGTCGGCAAATAGGCGGGGACGTCACCGCTGCTTGTTCAACCCCGGCACCCGGGTCTAACGGGAAACCAAGACCTTGGAGACTCGCATGCCAGACGCCCTTTCCGAAATCTCGCCAGTCTCGATGGCGGACCAGCAGGCCGATCCCGACGGCTTCGCCCGGGCGTTCGGCGAATCCTTCCAGCGCTTCGGCTTCGCGGTGGTCAGCGATCATGGCGTGCCCGCCGACCTGATCGAGCGCGCCTGGGCGATGGCCAGGGCGTTCTTCGAGCTGCCCGAGGCGGAGAAGCGCGGTTATTTCGTCGAGGGCGGCGGCGGCGCGCGCGGCTATACCCCGTTCAAGACCGAGATCGCTAAGGGTGCGCAATATGTCGATCTGAAGGAGTTCTGGCACGTCGGGCGCGAGCTGGCCAAGGGCCATCGCTTCGAGGCGCAGATGTCGCCCAACATCTGGCCCGATCGGCCGGAGGGCTTCCGCGAGACCTTCCTCGAGCTGTTCCAGGCGTTCGACGATGCCGGTGATCGGCTGCTCTCGGCGATCGCCCGCTATCTGGGCCTGGCTCCCGACTGGTTTGATCCCGCGGTCAAGGACGGCAACTCGGTCCTCCGCCTGCTCCACTATCCGCCCGTCGATGCGAACGCGCCCGAAGTCCGTGCCGGCGCGCATGAGGACATCAACCTGATCACCCTGCTGCTCGGCGCCGAGGAAGCCGGACTCGAGCTGCTCGATCGCGACGGCAAATGGCTGCCGATCAAGCCGCCCGAGGGCGCGATGGTCGTCAATGTCGGCGACATGCTCCAGCGGCTGACCAATCATGTCCTGCCCTCGACCACGCATCGCGTCGTCAATCCGCCGCCCGAACGCCGCGGCAATTCGCGTTACTCGATGCCCTTCTTCCTGCATCCGGCGCCCGACTTCCTGATCGAGACGCTGCCCGGCTGCATTGGCGAGGATCGGCCGAACCGCTATCCCGAACCGATCACCGCGCATGATTATCTGCACGAGCGTCTCGTGGAGATCGGGCTGATCAAGAAGTAAAATTTGCTTCCTCTCTCTAAAAGAGAGGGGTTAGGGCGGGATTCAACGACGGACGAGGTCGGGTGCCCCGCCGTCACTTCCACCGATATGGGGGCTGCATTGACCGAACCACTACGCGTTGCATTGGCTGGCCTGGGAACCGTGGGCGGCGGCGTGATCCGTCTGCTCGACACCAATGGCGAGCTGATCGCGCGGCGTGCCGGCCGGCCGATCGAAGTGGTCGCGGTTTCCGCGCGCGACCGTTCCAAGGATCGCGGCGTCGATCTCAGCCGCTTCGACTGGGTCGACGACACCGCCGCGCTCGCGCATCATGAAAAGGCCGATGTGGTGGTCGAGCTGATCGGCGGGTCCGATGGGCCCGCGCTGGCACTTGCACGCTCGACTCTCGCCGCCGGCAAGGGCTTCGTCACCGCCAACAAGGCGATGATCGCACATCACGGCCTCGAGCTCGCCCGCGCCGCGGAAGCCGCCAATGTCGCGCTCAAGTTCGAGGCAGCAGTCGCGGGCGGTGTGCCGGTCATCAAGGGCCTGCGCGAAGGCGCGGCGGCGAACGTGATCGCCCGCGTCTACGGCATCCTCAACGGTACCTGCAATTTCATCCTGTCGAAGATGGAGGCAGAGGGCCGCGACTTCGCCGACATCCTCGAGGAAGCGCAGCGCCTGGGCTATGCCGAGGCCGATCCGAGCTTCGACATCGACGGCATCGACGCCGCGCACAAGCTCTCGATCCTAGCGAGCCTGGCGTTCGGCACCCAGCCCGCCTTCGACGATCTCAAGGCGACCGGCATCCGCCACGTCATCGCCGCCGACATCGCCGAGGCCGCGGCGCTCGGCTACCGCGTCCGCCTGCTCGGCGTCGCCGATGCCGGACCGCATGGCCTGTTCCAGCGCGTCCATCCGCATCTGGTGCCCGTAAGCCACCCGCTCGCGCACGTCGTCGGGTCGACCAACGCCGTCGTCGCGGAGGGCAATTTCGTAGGCCGGCTGCTGTTCCAGGGCGCCGGTGCGGGCGACGGGCCGACCGCCTCCGCGGTGGTCGCCGACCTGATCGACATCGCCCGCGGCGAATTCGGCCCGCCCTATGCCATGCCTGCCGACGCGCTCGCCGCTCAGCCCGCCGCCGACAGCGGCGAGCGCCGCGGTCGCGCCTATGTGCGCTTCACCGTGGTCGACAAGGTCGGCGTGCTGGCCGAGATCGCCGCCGCGATGCGCGACGCCGGCGTTTCGATCGAGAATCTGATCCAGCGCGGCGTTATGCCCGATGGCAGCGTGCTCGTCGCGATCGTCACGCATGAGAGCCCTGAGCGCAGCATTGCCCAGGCGCTCGAGAAATTGCGCGGTTCGTCCAGCCTCGCCGGCGAGCCGATGTGGATGCATATCCTGGGGGATTAATTATCCAGATTGGCGCGGACTATCGGCGTGCCTCGGCTCGGACAGACCGGCATGCCGGTGGTCCCGCAATTGGCGGGGCCGCGCAGCGCCACCTGTTTGGGGTCCACCAGCGTCGTATTCTCGGGCATGAGGCGATCGCCGCTATTCGGCGAAACCCCGCAATTCTGGTCGAGCCGGCAATCGGGCATCAGATGCATGCGCGCCGGTATGCGCCGCGCCGTCGCATGCCGTTTGGTGAGCCGGACGTGCGAGATGACCACCGGCTGCGGCGTAACCACCTGTAACATCAGGACAAGCAACAACATCACAACCTCCGTCAACCCGCATTGCTCCAACGCTGCGAGTCAAGATTGGTTGCTAGGGGGCAAGCGGCCGCAACGCGGTGGAGACCCGCGTGCCGCCGCCGCTGTCGATCGTCGCGCCGACGCCGACCGAGCCGCATTTGGCCATGAACGCGCCCTTGCCGCATGGCACATAGCCTGCCGCGTCGGGGCTCAGCAGTCGCTGCAGCCGCGCATCCGAGGCCTCACGGCCCGCATCGTTGGTGATCAGCGGTACCCGATAGTGATCGGCGTCTCGCCGGGCGCACACCACGATCTCGTCGTCATCGTCGGTCCGCTTGCAGGGGACGTCGGCTCGGGTCATCTCCCGATATGCCTTCAGCGCAGCCTCCACGCTGGCGTCCTGGGCAAGCAACAGAAGCACCGGCAGCAGCATGGCCATGTCCCCGAATCGTCAGAATTGAACGGTAGCGCAACGATGTGGCGGAAATAGGAAAGATCTGACAACGTTAGCATGGTCGACACGGGCGACGCCGCCGCCTATCGCCGCGACAAATTCAGAGGGACTTTCCACGACATGCAGCAGACCCGCAGCAAGATGCTCGACCGCGTCCTCGTGCTCGAGATGGTGCGCGTGACCGAAGCCGCGGCGATTGCCGCATCCACGCTGGTCGGGCGCGGCGACGAGAAGGCGGCGGATGCCGCCGCCGTGGAGGCGATGCGCGAGGCGCTCAACCAGCTCTATATGGACGGCACCGTGGTGATCGGCGAGGGCGAACGCGACGAGGCGCCGATGCTGTTCATCGGTGAGAAAGTGGGTTCGGCAATCGGCAAGGGTCCGAAGATCGACATCGCACTCGATCCGCTGGAAGGCACGACGATCACCGCCAAGGCCGGCCCGAACGCATTGGCGGTGCTGGCGGTGGCCGAGGAGGGCAACCTCCTCAACGCGCCCGACGTCTATATGGACAAGATCGCGGTCGGCCCCGGCTATCCCGAGGGGATCATCGACCTCAACAAGACGCCGACCGAGAATGTGCACGCGATCGCAGCCGCCAAGGGCGTAGCGCCGCACGAGATCATCGCCTGCGTCCTCGATCGTCCTCGCCACGAGGCGCTGATCGCCGAGCTGCGCACGATCGGCTGCGGCGTGATGCTGATCGGCGACGGCGACGTCGCGGGCGTGATCGCCACGACCAACCCCGACACCACGATCGACGTCTATATGGGCTCGGGCGGCGCTCCCGAGGGCGTTCTGGCCTGCGCGGCGCTGCGCTGCGTCGGCGGCCAGTTCAAGGGCCGGCTGCTGTTCCGCAACGACGACGAGCGCGCCCGCGCCCGCAAATGGGGCATCGAGGATCTCGACAAGGTCTACGACCTGACCGAGCTCGCCAAGGGCGACTGCATCTTCGCCGCGACCGGCGTGACCGACGGCTCGCTGCTCCAGGGCGTCAAGCGGGTGAAGGGCAAGATGACCACCGAGAGCGTGGTGATGCGCGCCAGCTCGGGCACGGTGCGCTGGGTGAAGGGCGAGCACCGCATCGGCTGATGATGCTCGCGGCGCTGCTGCTTGCGGCGGCCCTGGCTGCCTGCGCGCACTTCGTCCGGCATGACGCGAAGACCTTTGCGCGGTTCAAGGCGGTGGCCGACACGCGGGTCCGCCAGCGCGCGTTCCTGCGCTGGACGGTGCGCGCCGCCGCCTATTTCCTGGCGATGCCGCTGATCGGCCTGAATGGGCTGGGCCGGCTCGACGCCTTATGGGTCTTCCCCGCCGAATTCGCTCCGGCGACGATCGACCTGCCCCAGTTGGGCGACATCTCGGCCAGCTTTGTCGGCACCCTGATCGGCGCGGCGGTCGCCGGCGGCACGATCGGCGGGATACTGGCGGCTCGGAAGCGCAGAACCGCCAAGTCGCCCAAGGCTCTCGACATCGACGCGATGATCCCGCGCAACCGCGCCGAAGCGCTGCGCGTGGCCCTGCTCGGCGCCAATGCCGCGCTCACCGAAGAGATCTGCTTCCGCATCTACCTCCCGCTGCTCCTCGTCCTGCTCGGTGCGAACGCCTGGATCGCATTCGGAGCGAGCGCGCTGATCTTCGGGGCGATGCACCGCTACCAGGGCTGGCTGGGGATCATATTGACCAGCCTGCTCGGCCTCGCCTTCGCCTATGCCTATCTCGCCAGCCGAGGCCTCGCGCTGCCGATCCTGCTGCATCTGCTGCTCAACCTCAACGGGCTGATCCTGCGCCCCGCGGTCAAGGCGTTCGCACAGCGCCGGAGCGATTGACAGCCGCGCCCGCCGCCACTCTAGTCCGGCCAACCGGATGGAGGATCGCATGAAGAAGCGGATGTTGGTTGTTCTCGCCCTGAGCGCCGCCGCGCTGCCGCTGGCCGCCGCGCCTGCGCGCCAGGGCCAGGCACAGGCGGCCGCATCCGAATCGCCCTTCATCGTCGAGGAGGCGATGATCCCGATGCGCGACGGGGCCAAGCTCCACACCGTGATCCTGCGCCCCCGGAACCAGGCCGGCCCGCTGCCGATCCTGTTCAGCCGCACGCCCTATGGCACGTCGAACCAGGCGCCGCGCTCGACCCCGGCGAGTTGGGCGGCGCTGGCCAAGGACGGCTATATCTTCGTCAGCCAGGACATGCGCGGCCGCTTCGCCTCCGAAGGCGGCGCCTTCACCCTCTCGACCGAGATCCGGACCGGCAAGGGCGCGACCGACGAATCGACCGACGCCTATGATTCGATCGACTGGCTCGTGAAGAATGTGAAGCCGAACAACGGCAAGGTCGGCATGTGGGGCGTCTCCTATCCCGGCTTCGCCGCCGCGGTCGCGCTCGCCCGGCCGCATCCGGCGCTCAAGGCGGTGAGCCCGCAGGCCGCCTGGATCGACTATTGGATGAACGACGACCTGCATCGCTACGGCGCGATGCGGCTCACCTATGCCACCGACTGGGTCTCCAGCCTGCAGATGGCGAAGGACAATTGGGATTTCCCGTACGACCGGTTCGACACCTACCAATGGTTCCTCGAGGCCGGCTCGCCCGCCGATATCGAGGCGAAATATTTCAAGGGCGGCAGCCCACGCTACCAGGAGATGATCGATCATCCCGACTATGACGATCACTGGAAGAAGCAGCGCTGGTCCGACAGCCTGAAGCGCACCACCGTCCCCACGCTCAACGTCGCGGGCTATTGGGACCAGGAGGATCCCTGGGGCAGCTGGAAGATCTTCGAGAAGCAGAAGCAGGACGATCCCAAGGGCCTGGCGCTGATGGTCGCCGGCCCCTGGGCGCACGGCACCTGGCACACGCCGGCCAATGCGCTGGGCCGGATTCCGTTCGGCGTCGACAGCGGCACGCAGTTCATGGAGCAGGTCGAGGCGCCGTTCTTCGCCTATTGGCTGCACGGCAAGGGCACCCAGCCCAATTATGCGCTCAAGAGCTTCCAGAGCGGATCCTGGCAATGGAAGACCTATGCCAAATATCCGCTGCCCGAGGCCAAGGCGACCAGCCTGTACCTCCGCGCCAACGGCACGCTGAGCTTCGACGCGCCGGCATCGGGCGAGGCGTGTCGCGACTATGTCTCCGATCCGGCGCGGCCGGTGCCGTTCCGCCCGCATCCGATGTCGGCCACCTATGCCACGCCGGACTGGCGCTGGTGGGAAGCCGAGGACCAGCGCTTCGTCGACGACCGACCCGACGTGCTCAGCTATGTCAGCGCGCCGCTCGATGCGGACCTGACGATCACCGGCAATGTCGCGGCCAGGCTGATGGCATCGACCAGCGGCACCGACAGCGACTTCGTCGTCAAGCTGATCGACGTCTTTCCCGAGGATTACGAGCAGCCCGGCCGTGCGCTCGGGGCCTATGCCAAGTCGTTGAACGGATATGAACTACCGATCGCGATGGAGGTCCGCCGCGGCCGCTATCTCCAGTCGTTCGAGAAGGCGACGGCACTCGTGCCGAACCAGGTGACCGCATGGGATGTGCCGCTGCGCGACCACGACCATGTCTTCAAGAAGGGCCACCGCCTGATGGTCCAGGTCCAGTCGAGCTGGTTCCCGGTGATCGACCGCAACCCGCAGACGTTCGTGCCCAACATCTACAAGGCCAGGCCCGAGGACTATCAGAAGGCGACGCAGAAGGTGTGCAGCGGTTCGGCGGTGACGTTGCCGGTGGTCAGGTGACCACCGGGCTGCGCGAGGTCAGCCCGCTGTCCTTGCGAGGCGACGCGCGATCGTCAGCGTCTGGATCGCGAACAGCACGATGAACAGCGCCGCGACCGAGCCCACGAAGACGTCGAACCACGACGTGCCGACCGGTGCGGGATTCGAGCCGACCGCCATCATCGCCACCGTCATCCCGATCAGGACGAAGCGGAGCTCGGTCGGGCCTGCGGCAAGATAGGACAGCTTGAGCTCGCCCAGCGCCTGCACCGAGAGATAGGCGTGGATCGAAAGCAGCAGATAGCCCGCAAGCGCGACCAGCGCGACGTCGAGCCGGACGAACGGGCTCAGTCCGATGCCCGCGAGAATGAGCAAGGTGGTGATGCCGTCGCAGCTATGGTCGATGAAATAGCCGAACCGCGGCCGCTCGATCTTGCGATAGCGCGCCAGGCTGCCGTCCAGCGAATCTCCGAACCACTGGACCACATATCCGGCGATCGCCAGCCACAGCCACGCAATGTGGAAGCCGCTGGCGGCATAGCCGACGAAGATCGCGAACGCGCCGACCACGCCCGTGGTGGTCAGGATGTCGGGCGTGACCCAGGGCGGCATCTGACTGCACAGCCAGGTGAGGAGCTTACGCTCCGAAACTGCGAGAATATTCTGTTGAATTCTCGCGATAGGCCGCGGGGCCCGATTGGCTTGTTCCTTCATGGCGCCTTATCGAGAGTAAGCGCCCGATAAGCAATAAGACACTGGCGTGACCACCAGGTGACAATATCATTTCATCGCCATTCTGCGTGGCTTTGCCGCATTTCCGCGGCGAGCAGCCCCACCCGCATGGCCGCGCTAGTTCTTCAGCCGATATCCGGTCCGGAAAATCGCTACGATCAGCCCCAGGCACAGCGCCAGGAACACGCCGGTAAAGCCCAGGCTCCAGGCGATATCCACGTCCCCCTTGCCGAAGAAGCTCCAGCGGAAGCCGCTGACCAGATACACGACCGGGTTGAACAGGCTGATCGTGTGCCAGGGCTGGGGCAGCATATCGATCGAGTAGAAGGCGCCACCCAGGAAGGTGAGCGGCGTCACCAGCAGCGCCGGCACGATATTGAGCTGCTCGAAGCCCTTGGCCCAGATGCCGATGATGAAGCCGAACATCGAGAAGGTGATCGAGGTGAGCAGCAGGAAGGCGATCATCGCCAGCGGATGATCGATACGCAGCGGCACGAACAGCGCCGAGGTCGCGAGGATGATCAGCCCGATCACCACCGACTTGGTCGCCGCCGCGCCGACGAACCCGATCACCATCTCCACCGCCGAGATCGGCGCGGAGAGCAGTTCGAACACGGTGCCGGTGAACTTCGGGAAATAGATTCCGATCGAGGCATTGGCGATGCTCTGGGTGAGCAGCGACAGCATGATCAGGCCCGGCACCAGGAAGCTGCCGTAGTTCACGTCGCCGATCGCATGGATGCGGCTGCCGATCGCGCCGCCGAAGACGATGAAATAGAGCGAGGTGGTGATCACCGGAGTGACGATCGACTGCCAGAGCGTGCGCAAGGTGCGCGCCATCTCGAACCTGTAGATCGCCCAGATGCCGTGGAAATTGACGCCGGTCATGCCGCGGCTCCTTCGCTCGAAGCTTCCTTGTGCTCGACCAGGTCGACGAAGATATCCTCCAGGCTCGACTTGGACGTGTCGAGATCCTTGAAGCCGATGCCCATATCCCCAAGCTTGCGCAACAGCGACGGGATGCCGGTGCGCTCGGCCTGGGCATCGAAGGTATAGCGCAGGCGCCGCCCTTCATCCTCGAGCGCAAGATGCCATTCGTCGAGATCTGCGGGAATCGCCGCAAGCGGCTCGACCAGCGAGACGACCATCTCGCGCTTGCCGAGCTTCTTCATCAGCGCATTCTTCTCCTCGACGAGGAGCAACTGACCCTTGTTGATGACGCCGACGCGATCGGCCATCTCCTCAGCCTCTTCGATATAATGGGTGGTCAGGATGATCGTGGTGCCGCGCTCGCGCAGGCCGCCGATCATTTTCCACATGTCGCGGCGCAGCGACACATCGACGCCGGCGGTGGGCTCGTCGAGGAACAGGATCTCGGGCTCGTGGCTGAGCGCCTTGGCGATCATCACGCGGCGCTTCATGCCGCCGGAGAGCTCCATGATCCGCGCGTCGCGCTTGTCCCATAGCGACAGGTCCTTGAGGATCTGGTCGAGATGCGCCTGGTCCGGCTTCTTGCCGAACAGTCCGCGCGAGAAGCGCAAGGTGGAGCCGACGCTCGAGAACATGTCGACCGCGATCTCCTGCGGCACCAGCCCGATGCGCGAGCGCGCCTCGCGCGGGGAGCGGATCGCGTCATGGCCATCGACCAGGATCGTGCCCGAACTGGGCGTGACGATGCCGCAGATGATCGAGATCAGCGTGGTCTTGCCGGCACCGTTCGGTCCGAGCAGCGCGAAGATTTCGCCGCGCTTGATGTCCAGATCGACATGGTCGAGCGCCTTGTGGCCCGAGCCATAGGTCTTGCTGACCTGGCTGACCGATAGAATGGATTGCATTGGGTGCCCCTGGCCGGAAGGACCCGTAACCTAGGAAGCCGTTACGGTTGCGGCAAGGCGGACCGACTTATTTACCCTTGCGCGCCGCCGCTACCGCCTCCGCCAAGCCGGCATAATCGCGCGCGCCGTAGAAGAGCTGGCCGCCGATCACCCAGCTCGGCGTGCCGTTCATTGCCAGCTTCGCGCCGAGTTCGCGATTGGCGACGATCTCCTTCTCGACCGCCTGGGATCTGGCGGCCTTTTCGGCGACGGCCTTGTCGAGCCCGGCCTTTTCGGCAGCAACGGCGATCCCCTCCGCGCTCGGGCCCGCGGCATAGAGCGCGTCGTGGAAGGCGCGGAACTTGCCCTGCTCGGCCGCCGCCAATGCCCAGCGCGCCGCGACGACGCTCTCGTCGCCAAGCACCGGATATTCGCGATAGACGATGCGGACGTTCGGGTCCTTGGCGAGCAGCGCGTCGATGCCGGGCAGGCTGGCGCGGCAATAGCCGCAGGCATAGTCCATGAACGCCACGATCGTGACGTCGCCCTTCGGATTGCCCGCCCAGGCGCCGGCATAGGGCGTGCGGAGCGCGGGAAGATGCTGCGCTACGCCCGTCTGCGCATCCTCCTGCGCCTTTTGCAGGCGCTGCGCTTCGCGCTCCTGCAGGCGATTCATCGCCTCGGGCAGGATCTCGGGATGCGCGAGAATATAGTTGCGCACCACGGTCTCGATCCGGGCGCGGTCGCCGGCAACGCCGGGAAGCGCCGCCTGGATCAGCGCGAAGAGCGCGGCGCCGAGCACGGCACAGCCGACGAATGCGGCGGCCAGAGCCAGCCGGTTGTGCAGCAATCGATCGATCATTGGAGGTGGCGGTCCCGGCCCTTGCGCTTCTGCTCGTCCCAGGCGGTCTGGGAGACCATCATGATGTCCTGCGCGCGGATCCAGTCGGACGAGCCCTGCGGCAGGCCGGCCATCGCCCCGCGCGCGCTGACCAGCGCGGTGCGGACATCGCCCATCAGGTTGGCGCGTTCGGCGGTGGCGAGCGCGGTGCGCGGTTCGTCGCCCTTGCGCTCATAGACGGTACCGAGGTTGAACCAGGCGAACGGATTCTCGTCGTCGCGCGCAATCGCCTGGCGCAGGATGCGCTCGGCCTCGTCGAGATTGGCCTTGTCCTCGGTCGCGATCAGCGCGTGCCCGAAGGTGGTCGCGATCAGCGGCTGGTTGTTCGAGCGCACGGTCGCCTCACGCAGCGGCGCCAGCGCCTCGGCGGGCTTGCCCGATTCGAGCAGGATCTGCCCCTCCAGCTCGAGGAAATAGGGATCCTCGGGCGCGGCCTTGACCAGCGCCATCGTCTCGGCCGCTGCCTGCTCGGGATAGCCCGACTTATGATAGGCATAGGCGCGCGCATAGTGCGCCGGCACCGAATTGTCGGTCTTCGGATAGATGCGCAACGTCACCTCGGGCTCGTTGACATAGCCACGCAACTTGGCCTGGACGCGCTTGAAGCGCGCCTCCAGATCCTTGTTGAGCGGGGCGTTCCACGCAGGCGAGCGCTGGAGGTCTGCAGTGAGCGTCTGCACGCGATCCGGCGACATCGGATGGGTCTGCGCGAAGGGATCAACCTCGGGATCGGTGGTATAATAGCCGTAGCGGTGCATCTGGGCGGTCAGCTTGTCGAAGAAGCTGAGCATGCCCTTGCCGGTGATCCCGGCGCTGTTGAGAAACTTGGTGCCCGCGGCATCGGCCGAGGATTCCTGGACGCGACTGAAAGCGAGATACTTGCCGATCGCCGCACGCTGGCCGGCCATCAGGATGCCGGTGCCGGCCTCGGGAGATCCCGCCGCCATCGCAGCAACCCCGAGCAGCAGGCTGAGGATCGAGACATTGGTGTAGCCGCCGTCACTCTGGAACACGGCATGGCCGCCGACGATATGGCCGATCTCGTGGGCGATGACGCCCTGGACTTCGTTGGCAGTGTCGGCCGCGTCGATCAGTCCGGAATGGACGTAAACGATCTGACCGCCCGCGACGAAGGCGTTGATCGAGTTGTCGTTGATCAGCACCACCTTGGCATTGGCGGGCGAGAGCCCGGCCGCCTTGAATAGCGGCCCTGCCATGTCGGCAAGCAACGCCTCGGTCTCGGCGTCGCGCAACACGGACTGCGCCGCTGCCGGACGGGCCGCGAAGCTGCTCAGGCACAGCAGCGCCAGCATCGCAGCGACATGCTTCAGACGCGGCATCATCGACTCGAACTCCTTGGCCGATACGCTTTCATCGCCGACGCT
>JBEVLV010000187.1:0-10650 GCA_040508955.1 Sphingomonas sp.
GCCGAGTTTCACGAGCGTCGCCGCTATGCGGTCGGCTGCCTGATCGGGAACATGGCGCTGGAGGTCACGCCGACCAGCGAGGACGTGCGGATCAAGCTCGCGGCGATCTGTCGCGAGTGGTCGGCCGCGCTTGCCTCATGCCTGCGTGAAGCGCAGGAGAAGGGCGAATTGTCGGCCGGAAAGGATGCAGGGCAGCTTGCCATCGCGCTGATCGACACGTTCGAAGGGGCGGTCATGCGGGCGAAGGTCGAACGTAGCCGGGCGCCTTTTGACAGTTTCGAGCGCTTTGTTTTGCCCTCTCTGCTGACCTGAACATTTTGACCAATTAATAGACGACTGGTCACATTAATTGCCGGATCATCGCTGGAACGCCGCGCCAGCGCGCGATGACCCTCATCCGCGGCACATTGGGAAGGAAATGAACGATGCCTACGATCACTACTTCAGACGGCGTGAACATCTTCTACAAGGATTGGGGATCGGGTCAGCCAATCGTTTTCAGCCACGGCTGGCCGCTGTCGGCGGACGACTGGGATGCCCAGATGATGTTCTTCCTTCAGCACGGGTATCGGGTGATCGCCCATGATCGGCGCGGCCATGGCCGGTCCGACCAGCCCGGCACCGGCAACGACATGGACACTTGGGTTGCCGATCTGGCGGCCCTGACCGAACACCTCGACCTGCGCGATGCGGTCCATATCGGGCACTCGACAGGCGGTGGTGAGGTGGCTCGCTATGTCGCTCGCCACCAGGATCGCGTCGCCAAGGCGGTGCTGGTCGCCTCTTTGACGCCGAACATGTACAGGAGCGCGGACAACCCGTCCGGTCAGCCGCCGGAGTGGTTCGAGACCATTCGCGCGGGCATGCTAGCCAATCGCGCGGAGTTCTACCGTTTCGTCCGGAGAATCCGTTCTACGGCTACAACCTCGACGGGGCCGCGCCTTCGGAGGCGATCATCGCAAACTGGTGGCGCCAGGGCATGACCGGTGGCGCGCTCGCGCACTACGCAACGGTCGCGTCCTGGCTCGAAGACTATACCGACGACCTCAAGAAGATCACCGTGCCGGTGCTGGTGATGCACGGCGAGGCTGACCAAGTCGTCCCGTTCGCCAGTTCCGTGCCGCGTGCAGTCGACCTGCTCAAGAACGGGTCGCTGAAGACCTATCCTGGCTACCCGCATGGCATGCTGACTACGCATGCGGATGTCCTGAACGCCGACCTGCTCTCGTTCATCAGGTCTTGACGGCAGCTCTCCCCGGCCATCGCCTATGGTGAAGACCGAGGGTCGTACGTTGAGGAGGGTTCGGGTTTCGGCGTCGTGACGAAGGAACGAAATGAAGCGCAAACCCTCCTCGAAAATTCGTCAGCCAAGGCCTCTGTCGACACGGAGGCCTTGGGAGCGTTGCTTGGCCTTGACCGAGGTCTCCTCCACCGTCGGCTTGCGCTCCGCTCTCTGGCAGCTACCCACCGATGTCGGACATTTCCTCTAAACCGGTTCGAACGCGATCGTGCCCGCCACGGTATCGGCCGCGACGAGGCGGAGATGGAGGGCATCGCCCGGGGCCGCGCCGATCAGCCGGGTGCGCGCGACGATGGGCAGGTCGCGCAGCTGGAAGCGGGTGTCGTGATCGGTGACGTCGGTGACGATCGCGGCGAAATCCTGGCCCTCGCGGCCCTGGAGCATCACCGCCTCGGCAAGGTCGATCACCGCGCGGTCGATCTGGCCCGAGCGGG
Source organism: Sphingomonas sp. (assembly GCA_040508955.1). GTDB lineage: Bacteria > Pseudomonadota > Alphaproteobacteria > Sphingomonadales > Sphingomonadaceae > Sphingomonas. The sequence continues at coordinate 1,735 of JBEVLV010000187.1, forward strand.
CATCGGCGCGGGCCATGACCTTGGGCAGGCGGGCAAAGGCGTCGGTCACCACCTGCGGCACCGCCTGGCCGTTGGCGATGGCGAGCATGGCGCGCACGACATAGCGGTCCGCGAGGCGGCGCAAGGGTGCGGTGGCATGGGCATAGGTCGCGGCCATCGCGGCGTGCCACGGCGTCACGCCGGGCTGGTAGGGCGTGTAGGACGCCCCCTGCCCCGCCCGGCGGATCGCGAGCATGAAGGCGGCCTGTGCCGGATCGGCGGGGGTGAGCGTGCGCTCATAGTCCTCGAGCGTCATCGCAGCGGGCCAGTCGAGGCGGAAGGCATGCGCGGTGAGGCGCAGGCGGACGATCGCCTGCTCGTCGGGCGCCGCCATGACGCGGAACAGGCCGGTCCGGTGCGCGAGCAGCGCATCGGCCACGGCGAGGTTGCAGGCAAGCGACAGCGAGGCGTTGTCGTCCTCCGAGGCGAGCCGCGGGCGGAAGGTGAGCGCATAGCCGCCGCCGGCCACGGCCTCGACCTGCTGCTCGGGCGGATCGACGCGCACCGCGCCGCGGCGGGTCTCGGCAGCCTGGATCCGCGCGGAGAGCTCGGCGAAATCGGGCGGCAGGTCCGCGGCGCGGACGCTGTCATAGGCGAGCTTGGCGCGGCTCCGGATCAGCGCACGCTCGGCGCCGTCGAGCCGCACGCCGCCATCGGGCGCGACGCGGACGGTGAAGACCACCGCGGGGCGCGGGACTGCGGGCAACAGGCTCGCCGCCCCCTCGCTCAGCACGCGGGGATAGAGGCCGGCCTTGCCGTCGGGGAGGTAGAGGGTAGTGCCGCGGCGCCACGCCTCGGCATCGATGACGCCGCCATCCTCGACGAACCAGGCGACATCGGCGATCGCATAATGGAGCAATATGTCGCTCCCTGCCCGCTCGATCGCGAAGGCCTGGTCGAGATCGGTCGAACTGGCCGGATCGAGCGTGACGAAGGGCATCGCGGTGCGATCGGCATGCTCGGAGGGTACGCGATGGGCGGCCGCGTCGGCGGCGGCCTGCACGTCCGGCGGGAAGCCTTCGGGCACCTGGAACTTGAGCCGGATCGCGGCGAGGCCGCGCGCCAGGGCATTGTCGGGATCGGCGAGCGCCTTCATCGGTTACGGCGATACACGGTGGGGAGCGCGGCGGGAAGCGGTGCGTTCTCCGTCGCCTACCGGCACCGCCTAATTCCCATCAGGCGCCACCGCGGTCGCGCCGCCGCTTTCGACCGGAACGATCCAAGCGGACGGCAGATCGGGAAAATGCCCCCAATGGTCCCATGGAAGATCGCTGCGGCCCTGGAGGCGCGAAACCAGCCCCCAACGCGGCGGATCGGGCCAGTCAAACCAGGTGTTGTCGATCAGGAGCAGGTCTTCCGCGCCCAGGCTCGCGAAATAGGCTGCGTCCAGCGACATCAGCGGCTCCTTCCGCAGGCCGAAGACGCCGTCGCTCGGAAATGCCTTCCAGGGAATGGGTTGCCAATGGATGGGCAGCTGCGCGCGCTCGTGAAAACCCTGTTCCTGTCGATCGGCCGCCTTCCCGCCCCTGGGCCAGGGCACGGGCTCCCATTCGGGCAATATCTCGTCGCGGCGATAGATGCTCATGGCATGACCCGGCCTTGATGCGAAGGCGGCCTATTTCCTGAGGATATCCAGCGCCGCCGCGGTCATCGCCTCGGTCGCGGTGCCGATCACCGCCTCGGCATCGGGTGCCCAGAAGGCGCTGTGGAGCGACGGCAGGCCGGTCTTGTCCTTCTGCGCCGCATCCCATTTCGCCTGGGGTACGCCGCCGACCCAGAAGATCGTGCTCTGGATCGACTTGTCGGCGAGGTAGAAGCGGCTGAAATCCTCGCCGCCCATCACCGACGGCGTCTCGACCACGCGCTCGCGGCCGAAGCGGCCGGTGAACAGGCCGAGCAATCGGCCGGAGAGCGGCTGGGTGTTGAAGGTGGCGGGGGTGAACTCGTTCTGGACGGTCACCTCGGGCATGCGGTCCTCGGGCATGCCGGCGGCGATCGCCTCGCCCTTGGCGATGCGGGCGATGCCGTCGAGCAGTTGCTTGCGCACCTCGGGCGTGAAGCTGCGCACGGTGAGCAGCATCGTCACCTCGCTGCCGATGATATTGTGCTTCGAACCGCCCTGGATGCTGCCCACGGTGACGACGGCGGGCTGCTGCGGATCGACCTCGCGGCTGACCAAGGTCTGGAGCGTGGTGACGATGCGGGCGGCAAGGACGATCGGGTCCTTGGTCGTCTGCGGATAGGCGCCGTGGCCGCCGATCCCCTTCACGACGATGTTGACCGAGTCCACGTTCGCCAGCGCATAGCCGGGCGTCACGCCGATCTGCCCCGCGGGCTGGCTGGCGCTGTCGTGGAAGGCGATGGCGAACTGGGGCTTGGGGAAGCGGGTGAACAGCCCGTCCTCGAGCATCATCCGCGCGCCCATGCCGCGCTCCTCGGCGGGCTGGGCGATCATGACGACGGTGCCGTGCCACTGCGCCTTCATCGCGGCGAGGTTGCGCAGCGTGCCGATCCAGGTCGCCATGTGCGTGTCATGGCCGCAGGCGTGCATCACGCCGGTCTCCATCCCCTCGTCGGTGGTGGCGCGGACTTTCGAGGCGAAGGGAAGCCCGGTCTGCTCGATCACCGGCAGCGCGTCCATGTCGGCGCGGATCAGCAGCACCGGCCCCGCCCCATTCTTCAGCACCGCGACGACGCCGGTGCCGCCGACCTTCTCGGTCACCTCGTAGCCGGCCTTGCGCGCCTCGGCGGCGAGGATGCCGGCGCTGCGGACCTCGTGCAGGCTGAGCTCGGGGTTGCTGTGGAAATCGCGGTAGAAATCCATGAGCTGGGGCAGCGCCTTCTGGGTGGCGTCGTGCACCGGATCGGCGGCGGCAGGCGTGGCGAGCGTCATCGCAGTAGCAAGCAATATCCGGCGCATTGGGTTCCCCGCTTTCGTGTTCGCGTGACTGTCGCGTGGGGGATGGGGTGTGTCAAATGGGGGCGTGCAGCACTCTCTACCAAGCGTCACCCCGGACTTGTTCCGGGGCCCACCGTGCCGCGAACGCTGCGATCGAACTTAGCGCGCATCGTTCAGACACGCGGTAGGCCCCGGAACAAGTCCGGGGTGACAAGAAAAGGGACGCCTAATCCCCACACACCTCCAGCCCCAGGGCGATCGCACCGAGCGGGCCGGCCATGGCGCCCAGGCCGGGTGGGCCGAGCCGGCGGTCGAGTTGCTCGACATAGGCGCGCAGCGAGCCATAGCCGCCCAGGCTCTCGGCAAGGCGCGCGCGCAAGCGGGGGAAGAGGTGCGGGCGCGTCGCGATCACGCCGCCGCCGATCGCGATCCGCTCGGGCGCCGCCGCGGTGACGAGATTGTGGAGCAGCCCGCCCAGATCGTGGACGAACAGCTCCCATTGTGGCCCGTCGTCGGGAAGCTCCTGCCCTGGCCGGCCGAACCGCTCGGCCAGCGCCGGGCCGGCGATCAGTCCCTCGACGCAGTCGCCATGGAACGGGCACCAGCCGGGATAGGCATCGCCCGGCACGCGCGGTACGCGCATATGCCCCGCCTCGCCATGCGCGACGCCCTGCACCGGCCGCCCGCCAGCGACCAGCCCGACCCCGACCCCGGTGCCGATCGTGATATAGGCGTGCGTCGCCATGCCCTGCGCGGCGCCCCAGCGCGCCTCGGCGATCGCGGCGCCGTTGACGTCGGTCTGGAAGGCGATCGGCCGGGCGAAGCGCGCCTTGAGCCGGTTGACGATGTCGGTGCCGGTCCAGCCCGGCTTGGTGGTGGCGGTGATCGCGCCGTAATCGGGCATCGCCGGGTTGAGCTCGAGCGGGCCGAAGCTGGCCACGCCGATCGCATCGAACCGCCAGCCGTCGAGCACGGCCTCGATCGCGGCGAGCGTGGCGGCAGGATCGGTGGTGGGAATCGTCTCGCGGGTGCGGACATCGTCCGGCCCGGTAGCGAGGATCGCGACGCATTTGGTGCCGCCGAGCTCGAGCCCGGCAATCAGCGGAGGAGTGGCCATGGCGCCGGGCTAGCGCATTGCGCGGTGACGGCAAAGCGACCGGGTGGCTCGAGGTCATTTGAAGCCGACGATCGCCCGCAAAAAAGAGCCGCCCGAAAGCGGCCCAGATCCGGGGAAGACGGGGCGGGGGCGGGTCCGGATCCGGCCGCCGGCGGGGGGATCAGAAGCGTCCGCGTAAGCCGATCATGACCTGGCGGCCCGGATTGTAGACCGTGAAGGCGGCGTTCTCGAACTGGAAGTAGTTGCGCTGCTGCTCCTTGGTGATGTTGATCACGTCCAGGGTCAGCTCGGGCGCCCACTTCATGTCGAACACCTCGGCGAAGTCGACGCTCGCGGACAGGTCGTACTGCTGGTAGTCGTCCGAATAGAGCCGGGCGAGCGCGATGCCGTTCTGGTTCGCGTCGGACTGCACGGTGCCGCGCTGGAAGGTGGTCGACAGGCGGATGCTCACCCCGCCATGCTCGTAATAGCCGGTCAGGTTGTAGGTCACCGGCGACACGCCCACCGCCACCGCCGGCGCCGCACCCGAACCGGTCTGGTCGATCAGCGTGAGGTTGGCGTTGAAGCCGAAGCCGTTGACGCCGAGATAGCGGCCGATCAGGAAATCGAGCGGCTGCACCCAGTTCACTTCGAGGCCGTTGACCTTGAGCGTGCCGCTGGCGTTGATCTGCTGCTGGAGCACCACCGTTGCCGAGCCCGGGCCGCCGCGCGAGTTGATCGCGGCCTGCTGGGTGGGCGAAAGCGTGTCGAAGGTCACGCCGTACGTCGCCAGCGACGAGAAGGGCACCGTGGTCGTGCCGTTGGTGGTGAAGCCGGTCACCGCCTTGCGGAAGGCGGTGAAGCCGACATAGCCCTCCTTGCCCGTATAATATTCGAAGCCGAGGTCGAAATTGGTCGAGATATACGGGGTGAGCGAGGGATTGCCGACCGTGCCGACATCGGCCGAGGGGCTGGAGAAGTTGAGGCCCGGCAGCATCGTATTGGGGTTCGGCCGGGTCATCGTCTTCGACGCCGCCGCGCGGACCACGGCCGCATCCGAGATATGGAAGGCCGCGCTCGCCGAGGGGAGCCAGTTGTCGTAGTCCGAGTCCGTGTAGACGAAGTTCACGAGGTTCGGATAGCAGGAGCCGTCGCGGACATTGCCGGTGCCCGGGCAAGCCGCGGGCAGCGGGCCGGCACCGTCCGGATCGGTATTGTTGCGCGGATCGGTGATCGAGACGCGGCCGCCGATCTGCTGCTTGGTCCGGACATAGCGCAGGCCGGCATTGTAGGTGATGTTGCCGGCGCCGAGCGGCATGTCGCCGTTTACCTCGGCATAGGCGCCCAGCACCTTCTCGCGGACATAGCCGCCGCTGGCGCCGGTGTTGGAGCCGGCCGCTTCGGGCGCGTTGTCGTGGAAGGTGTCATAGTTCGACGCCGCCTTGAACTTGTCCCAATCGACCGTGACGAAGCCGCTCGGCCCGGGCAGCAGGAAACCCGGGAGCTGCGCGTTCGAGATCAGCGAGCCGCCATAGGTGACGGGGCCGGTCGCACCGCTGGTGTAGCCGGTGCCATAGGCCGGATAGGTGGGATAGCCGGTGGGCGCTGCACCCGGCTGGACCAGGCCATTGCACGGCGGCTGGGTGTTCGGGCCCGGCAGGAACACGCTGGGATTGTTGCCGCATACCGCGTTCTGCCAGGCTTGGCTGTTGTCGAACGCGCTGATCCGGCGCGACGTGTCGTCATAGGCGGCGCCCGCCTTGATGTTGAAGCGACTGTCACCCCAGGTCAGATTGCCGCGCACCCCCTTGGTCTCGGTCGTGCGGCGCTCGTCCTGGATGTTCACGCGGCCGCCGGGCCAGACGAAGTTGGCGGGATTGTTGAGATCGACATTGGTGGTGATCGACGGGATGTCGCCGCCGGTGTTGTCGTAATTCACCGTCACGCCCGAATTGGCGGCGGTGTTGACCAGCACGGTGGGCGATTCGCGGTGGAAGTCGCTCCAGGTATAATTGCCCTGAATGTCGAACTTCAGCTTGTCGGCGATCTGCCATTCGATGCCGGGATTGACGCCCCAGAACTTGGTCTTCTCGAGGAAGGGGCGATATTCGAGGAAGAACTGCGCGGCGGCATAGGTGCCCTTGGTCGCCACGCAGCCCTGGCTGCAGTCCGTCCGGTCATAGGTGGTGTTGAGCGGGATGAACGCGCCGTTGCGGCCCACCCAGTTCATGTCGATACGCTGAAGATCGTTGTTCTTGTAGCCGTACATGCCATCGACATAGGCGTGGATGGTCTCGCCCTTGTATTCGAGGCTGGCGATCGCGTTGATCCGGTCCTTGGTGCCGAATTCCTCCATCGGCCGGCCCAGACGCGGGATGATGCCGTTGTCGATCTGCTGGATCGACGCGCCGGGATTGTTCGCGAGCAGGAATGCCTGGTCGATCGTCGCACCGGTGGTGAGGCCGTTGCCGGCATTGACGGGCACGGTGTTGGGGATCGTCCAGTTGCCGCCCCCCGTCGCGTTGCAGGACGTGGCGCACTGGATCGAATTCGGTGCAGCGGTCTGCAGGTTGGGATTGGTCCAGCCGATCGTCTCGAAGCCGGTGGTCCGCACCTGGTTGCGCACGCCGGCGACGCCCAGCAGCACACCGAAATCGCCCATCGTGGTGCTGGCGAGCAGCGAGCCGCGATAGCCATATTTATCGGTATTGGTGTTCTTGGTGACCTGCGCGCCATAGGTGACGCGGGTGCCTTCCTTGTCGAACGGGCGGGCGCTGCGCATGTTGACCGTACCGGCCGCGCCACCCTCCACCGAGTCCGCCACGCCGCTCTTGTTCACCGTCAGCGAGGTGAACAGCTCGGTCGGGAACATGTCGAGATCGACTTCGCGGTTGGTGTTCTGCGAGTCCGTGCGGCCGGTGGAAGCGACCGCGACCGGCGCGCCGTTCAGCAGCACGCGGGTGAAGTTGGTGCCGAGGCCGCGGATGGTGACGTTCAGACCTTCGCCGGTCACCTCGCGGCTGATCGTCACGCCGGGGATGCGGTTGAAGCTCTCGGCGATGTTGGTGTCGGGGAACTTGCCGATGTCCTCGGCGAAGATCGAGTCGGTGAAGCCGGTCGAGTTCTTCTTGGCGTTGGTCGAGCTTTCCAGCGATGCGCGATAGCCGCTGACGACGATCTCGTCTTCGCTGCTCGGGACCTGATCGGCCGCCGGCGTCTGCGCAGTCGTATCGGGTGCAGTCTGGGCGAGTACCGGCCAGGCGGTACCGGCAAGCAGGACTGCGCAAAGCGTCGCGGCGCGGCGCGCAGACGTAGAATGTGCAATTCGAGCAGACGCAATTCGAGCGTGCATAGTCCCCTCCTCCAAAGCCTCTTACGGGCCGATACGCTCCATCACTGTTTGTGATGTTAGCGGTCACAAGGGCTATGCCTGGTATGTATGAGTGTCAACTCATACATTTGAACACTTTTAGTTTAGAAATACTTCAAGCACTTACCGCTCTGCAGCAAAGCGGAAACGCCCCTGAAACAACATGTCTGATTACATGTGACAACGTTGGCGCCGGTTTCGAATCGCGTTTTTCGGCGCCGGAATCGCGATGTTGCTGTTATCGCTATCAGCGCCGAAAAATTCCTGTCGGGGCGCATTGTCGAAGCGGGCGCGCGACCACATTTGCGGCGCTCCATCCCCGGAGGTCTCCCCATGCGTTACAACAAGCTCGGCCGCAGCGGCCTGATCGTTTCCGAACTCTGCCTCGGCACCATGACCTTCGGCGGGCAGGACGGCATGTGGGGCCGGATCGGCCAGCTCCAGCAGGAGGAGGCGGACGGTCTGGTCAAGGCCGCACTCGATGCCGGGATCAACTTCATCGACACCGCCAATGTCTATGCCGAGGGGCGTTCGGAGGCGATCCTGGGCCAGTCGCTCAAGAATCTGGGCGTGCGGCGCGAGGAAGTGGTGATCGCGACCAAGGTGCTCGGCCGGATGCATGAGGGGCCGAACGGCGCCGGCGCTTCGCGCGGGCACGTGCTGGACCAGGTCAAGGCCAGCCTCGACCGGCTGCAGACCGACCATATCGATCTCTACCAGATCCACGGGTTCGACGTGACCACGCCGATCGAGGAGACGCTCTACGCGCTCGACAGCCTCGTGCGGCGCGGCGTGATCCGGTATATCGGCCTGTCCAACTGGGCGGCCTGGCAGGTGATGAAGGCGGTCGGCATCGCCGCGGTGCAGGGCTATGCGTCGATCGCGTCGCTCCAGGCCTATTACACGATCGCCGGCCGCGACCTGGAGCGCGAGATGATCCCGATGCTCCGGTCCGAGGGCGTCGGCCTGATGGTGTGGAGCCCGCTCGCCGGCGGCTTCCTCTCGGGCAAATATACGCGCGAGGGCGACGGCGAGGGCCGCCGCGCCGGCTTCGACTTCCCCCCGGTCGACAAGGAACGCGGCTATGCCGTGGTCGACGTGCTGCGCGAGCTCTCCGCCGCCAAGGGTCAGTCGGTCGCGCAGCTCGCCCTGGGCTGGCTGCTGCACCAGGACGCGGTGTCGAGCGTGATCCTGGGCGCCAAGCGGCCCGAGCAGCTCGCCGACAATCTCGGCGCCGTCGACGTGTCCTTCACCTCCGAGGAGTTGGAGAGGCTCGACGCGGCGAGCAAGCTGCCGGCCGAATATCCCGGCTGGATGATCGAGCGCCAGTCCGGCTATCGCGGCGGGCCGAGCGAGCGGCGCTAGGGTAGAACTTCCTGAACCGGCTCGACATCCAAGGCGCTCTTCGCCAGCCTTTGCCTACCCCGTCACCCCGGACTTGTTCCGGGGCCCACCAGGAGGCAAGCGCTGGACGGGAAACTCTTGCTCAGTGGGCGGGACTAAGTGGGGCCC
>JBEVLV010000188.1:0-12727 GCA_040508955.1 Sphingomonas sp.
CGGCGCCGGTATCCCCGGCGCCGTCTTTTTGAGGTGGAGAACCGAGCGAGCGGAACTGGAAGCGGCGTCGAGCCCACAGCCGACAAAAACCCCCGGCCATATTTGATCTTATCCGACCGTCCGGCAAAACGGCGGTCCGTTCCCCAGGGAGGGCAGCTTTGACCCGATCTTTCCATCGTTCGTTTCGTGCCGCACTGGCTCTTTCGGTCGCGCTTTCCGCGGTCGGCGTGGCGCGCGCGTCGGATCCCGCGGAACCCGGCCTGCTGTTTCATGTTTCGGCGGACAAGACCCTGACGGCCGATACCGCCATGGGCGATCCCGTGCCCAATTTCCGCAGCGGCGTGTCGATCGTGCCCGACGGCAAGGCGGGCGGCGCGATGCGCTGGGAAGATGACGGTGTCGTTTCGTGGAACGCGCCGGGCAATATCTATGCGCGGCGCGGCACGGTGAGCTTCTTCTGGCGTTCGCGGACGCCGGTGGGAGTCGCGCCCTTCAACATCTTCCGGGTGGGATTTGCGGATCACACAAGCTGGGACATGGCGTTCCTGCGGATCGACTGGAACGGCCACGGCTTCGATGCCTTCGTGACCGACACCAATCTTGCCCGCGTCCGCGTGTCCTTCCGGCTTCCCCAGAACCCGACGCCGGAAAGCTGGCACCATATCGCCGTGGGCTGGGACGAGACCATCGGTATCCGCCTCTATATCGACGGCAAGGAGGTGGCGCGGAAGGAGCAGAAGGCGGATCTCGACTCCGGCCTGGACCAGTTCGGTCTGGCCGGGCGGATCATCTCACCGCACCAGGTGCAGAGCCGCTACAGCTTCATGCGCGGCAGCGACGTGGACGAGATCCGGATCTACGATCACATGATGGGCGACGCGGACGTCGCCACCCTGGCGGAGAATGGCGCGCCGGCCGCGACCGCGACGTCTTCGGCTGCCACTGCGCAATGGGCGGCATGGCTGCACCGCTATGGCTGGGACAAGGCGTCGCCGCCGGTCCTCGCCGATCGCGTTACGCGTATCCGTCAGGTCGCGTTCTCCGATGCGAGGGACATCAAGGAAGAGATGTGGAAGGGCGTCGATGGTATCGACGAGACGACCTGGCCCGGGGTCTACAACCGTTCGCACCTGCCCGGCAGGGACGATTATTTCGAGCTGCCGGACTGGAACGTCTATGTCGAGGGCGGCAAGGCCTATGACCTGACGGTGCCGCCGGACGAGCATTTCAACCGTGTCGAGATACGCGGCGCTGCCTATGGAACGCTGAGCTATGCCGCGGACGGCACCCGCTACCAGCCGATCGACAACAGACCACAAGGCGTTGTCCGCACCTGGGCCGACACCACGGAGCGGCAAGGGGGCAAGCTGCGCTTCACCAACCAGGTCCAGGAGACGCCGATTCAGGAAGTCTGGGCCTATGACATGGGCAAGGGCGTCGAGCCCGCCGGCAGCTTCAAGCTGAGCTATCGGGTCCAGGCGAGCGCAACGCCGAGCCTGGCCAATCTCGACGGCCTCGTGAAGTTCATCGACGGGCGCTATCCGGCGGAGGAGCGCAGTATTGCCGTCGCCATGCCGGCGGCGGGCGGCCATGCGCCGCCGGGAGCCACGAGCGCGGCGTCACAAGCGGCAAGCGGCACGGTGCGCGCGGGCGACGCCCCGATCGTGCATATCCTCATTCCTTCGGGATTCGACGATCCGCAGCCCGACCGTCCGCTCGCCCGGGCGTGGAACTATGGCTGGGAAAATGTCCATGACGGGCTGGACGGCATCGCCATCGACATCCCCGCGCTCAAGCTCAAGCCGGACAGGGATGGGCGCATCCCGCTCAACATCCGGGTGAAGGACCCGATTTGGCCGCAGCGCGACATGATGGATGTGTCGATCTCGGTCAGGCCGGATGAGGCGCGGACGGTCTGGCTGGACCTGCGCGACCGAATTCTTACCAACGACAGCTTCTACATCTCGATCGCGTCGGGCGTCCCCGATTTCGATGCGCAGGCGATCGACGGCATGGCGATCCGCCTTGTCTTCAAGCCACGCGACGAGGCTAAGGCCGAGCATATTGCCGACCGCTTCCGCCAGGCGAAGGACAATTGGGGTTTCCTGGTCGAGGAGCACACTGCGTCGGGCCGCGAGGCGCTCTATCGCCGGTTGAAGGGCGACCTGACCGATCTGTTGCGGGTCGATCCGGACAATGTGCAGGGTCGTCTCTATTGGCAGGATGCGAGCTATGACGCCCAGTCGCGACCGCCCTTCGCACAGCCCGTGCCGCCAGCGGGGGAGCCGCTCTGGGCGTTCCGCCAACTCGAGGACCTGAAGCTGGTCCGGCATTTCGTGAACTGGTGGATCGACGAACGACAGGTGCCGTACGGCGATTTCGGCGGCGGCATCTCCGACGATGTCGACCTGGTCGAGCAGTGGCCCGGCCTGGCGCTGATGGGGGTCGATCCGGACAAGGTGAATGCGTCTGTGCGGGCGCTGTCGGACAGCGTCTATACCAACGGCATGCGTGTGAACGGGCTCGGTTACATCACGACCGATGAGCTCCATGCCTATGAGGAGGGGCTGAATTCGGACGCCGAGCGCTTCTACCTCAACTGGGGCGAGCCCAAGGCGTTCGAGCGGCTGATGGCGACCGTGAAGGCGCTGCAGGACAAGATCGTCCTGACCAACCCCGCGGGGCACATGCATTTCGCGACGAACTGGTATGGCGGGCGAACCGTCTATCGCGAAGGCCCTTGGGAGTGGCAGAAGCCCTACAGCTTCACTGTCATGCACGCACCGATCCTGATGGGGGTTTTCGACGCCAATCCCGCGGCGGAGCATCTCGTGACCGGCGTGATCGACGGCTGGATGGCGCACGGCAAGCAGGCCCCGGACGGCACCTGGCGCTATCCGAACGAGATCAACTGGCGCAGCGATGCGGAGCGCAAGGGCGATGGCGGCGGCCTCACCACGTCGCTGCAATCGGCATGGGCGGCATATCGCTTCACCGGCGACAACAAATATCTCCGTCCGCTCGAAGGGCGTATCGCGGAGAGCGGCCCCAAGGCGCTCGAGGAGATGAACGAGAACGCCGTCGTGGGGCTCGGGCGGGAGAAGGACTGGGGGCAGGCGCTGCTTGCCAGCGCAAAGGGCGGCGACAACAGCTTCGCCGCCTATACGGCCTGGAGCCTGACCGGCGACAAAAAATGGCTCGATCAGCTCCACGCGCGCGAGATCGAGGACAAGTCGCGCCACATGTACATGTACACCGAGGGTCATTGGTGGAGCGATCGCGTGGACCAGCCGAACGAGACGCTGCAGCGAGAGCGGCTGGGGGGCATCGCGCTCAAACGCAACTACACCTATCCGGGGAACACGGTGAGCTGGCGCTTTGCCGATCCCGAAGGGGCAGTGAAGGTCGCGCTGCTCGTGCCGGGCGCCACGCGGGATCGCTTCAAGGTGATCGCCTACAATACGGGCGACAGCGTCGAGCAGGCGACGATGACGACGTGGAACGTGACGGCGGGCACATGGGCGATGCGTGGCGGGATCGATGCCGATGGCGACGATCAGGCGGATCATCCTGGATTGGATACGCAAGTCACGCTCGAACGGAGCGCTTCGGTGCCGGTATCGTTCGCGCCGCATGCCGCTACGGTGCTCGAGTTCCGTCTGGTGACGCCCTCGACGCCCACCGAGCAGCGGCCCGATCTCGGCATCGGGCAGGATGACGTGAAGATCGCGCGCGGCATGCTCGCGCTTACCGTCCATAATCTCGGCTCCGTCGCGGTGAAGGGGGCGACGGCGGTCGTAACGGATGCCCGGGGCAAGACCCTGGCGTCGACACCGATCCCGACGATCCAGCCCCCGCTGGATCTGTTGCCCAAGACTGCGATCGTGAAGCTTCGCATGCCGGCTGGTGCCGCATCGGTACGTGTCGCGTTGCCCGATGGTCAGCCCGAGGTAACGATGATGAACAATGCGGTTCCATTGCCGGCCGTGCGGAGATGACGCCGTTGCGCAGTTTCGCGGCCGGCGGCCCTTTCCTCGGAATGCGGTCTCAATTTATGCCGTCCATATTGCCGTCTCTCCAGAGGGACGGCACCTTCTCCGTCGGAAGCTAGAAACGCGGCGCTTTCCGCGGCCCCTTTTGGGGCGTGCGAGTCAATCGGGCGGCTCCGTGCGGTGCGGAATCAGTACCACGCCGTCTCCGAAGGGTTCGGCGTCGATCCGGTCGAGCTTGTCCAGGAGTTCCGCGAACATATCGTCGTCCACGACCGGGAAGTGCCGCACGAACATCGAGCCCAGCCGATCCAGATCGTTTTGCGTCAGAAAGCCGATGGAGACGATACGGTCGTTGGGCATGCGCGCATCTCCTTGGCCCCTCCAACGAAGATGCCGCCGATAAGTGCCCGCCGCGCGCAGCTTTGCGGTTTAAGGAAATGGCTGTTTTCCGGACTTTCCTCGCGAAGTCGACAGCCAAGCCGGACATTTGCGCCGATTGTGCACTTGCGCCGCAACACACCCATCCGAATCAAGCGGCGCGAGATTGGATATTGCCCACGAGTGCCGGAATTGCCGGAGTCCGATGCGACTCCATGCGGATCGGACTCAATTCCCGCTCTAGTATTTCAATGGTCGGGGCGACAGGATTCGAACCTGCGACCCCCACACCCCCAGTGTGATGCGCTACCAGGCTGCGCTACGCCCCGACCGAGGTTGCGCCCTCTATGCCGCTTGGACGCGGGATGCAAGCGGCTGCGACAATAGTTGCGTGTAGTTTGAACGCATGTTAGCGCCCGCCGCTTGAACGGGGGCGGAGTTCCGCACCCCGCACTCAGGCTTTTCGGGAACCCATGTTCGCCACCCCAGCATATGCACAAGCCGCAGGCGCGGCAGGACAAGGCGCTAGCTCCATGGCGGGTATCATCTCGCTGTTGCCGCTCGTCCTCATCTTCGTCGTCTTCTACTTCCTGATGATTCGCCCGCAGCAGAAGCGGATGAAGGATCTTCAGAACGCCGTTCAGGGCGTGAAGAAGGGCGACACCGTCGTCACTGCAGGCGGGCTGATCGGCAAGGTGACCAAGGTCGACGAGACCGAGGTCGAGCTCGAGCTCGGGCCGCAGGTCAAGGTCCGCGCGGTCAAGCATACGCTCGCCGAAATCCGGCCGCTCGGCGGCGGCAAGCCAGCGAACGACTGATGCTGGATTTCCCGCGCTGGAAGGTCCTGTCGATCACGATCGGCCTGGCCATCATGATCCTGCTCGCTGTGCCGAGCTTCGTGCCGAAGGACGTGCGCGAGACCTGGCCGAAATGGATTCCGCATCCTGCGATCAACCTGGGCCTGGATCTGGCCGGCGGCTCCTATCTGCTGCTCGAGGCCGAGACCGACGATGTCGCCAAGGCCAAGCTGACGCAGATGCAGGAGCAGGTGCGCAGCGACATGCGCCGTGATCCGCGGATCGACATCGGCGACATCTCCGTCCAAGGTGGCAAGCTGAGCTTCATGGTCCGCGATCCCAGCAAGGTGGATGCGGCGCGCGAGAAGCTGGTGCCGCTGACCAATGGCGTGGGCAACACCGGCCAGCGTGACTGGAACATCGAGGTGGTCAATTCGACCCGCTTCGTGATGACGCCGACAAAGGCGGGCATCGACCAGGCGATCGACACTGCCATGAACGATGCGCGCGAAGTGGTCGACAAGCGCATCAACGCACTCGGCACACTCGAGCCGACGGTGGTGCGCGAGGGCAATAGCCGCATCGTCGTCCAGGTGCCGGGCCTGCAGGATCCGAGCGCACTGAAGCAACTGCTGGGCAAGACCGCCAAGCTCGAATTCCGCCTGGTCGATACTACGGCCGATCCCGCACAGATTGCGCAGGGCATCGTGCCGCCGGGTTCGGTGATCATGCCCTATGCTGAGGGCGGTGGTCCGATCGCGGTGCAGCGCCAGATCATGATCACCGGCGACATGCTGGTGAACGCTACCCAGACCTATGATCCGCAGACCGGCGCGCCGGGCGTCACGCTGCAGCTCGACGGCGCGGGATCGAAGCGCTTCGCCAAGGTAACGCAGGAGAATTCGGGCAAGCCCTTCGCGATCATCGTCGACGGTCAGGTGATCTCGGCGCCGCGCATCAACGAGCCGATCCTGGGCGGCAGCGCCGTCATCAACGGCGGCTTCACGGTGAAGAGCGCCAACGAACTGGCGATCGCGCTGCGTTCGGGCAAGCTGCCAGTCGCGCTCAAGGTCGTGCAGGAATCGACCGTCAGCCCCGAACTCGGCGCTGATTCGATCAAGGCGGGCATCACCGCATCGGTCATCGCGGTCGTCGCGGTCATCGCCTTCATGATCCTGACCTATGGTCGCTTCGGGATCTATGCGACGCTGGCCGTGATCATCAACGTGCTGGTGATCCTGGCGCTGATGGGCCTGCTCAACGCGACGCTGACCCTGCCTGGCATCGCCGGCTTCGTGCTGACGATCGGCACTGCGGTGGATGCCAACGTGCTGATCAACGAGCGTATCCGCGAAGAGCGGCGGCGCGGCCGGAGCGTGAACCAGTCGGTCGAGCTCGGATACAAGGAGGCCAGCCGCACGATCTTCGAGGCGAACGTGACTCACGCGATCGCCGGGTTCATCATGCTCATTCTCGGATCGGGCCCGATCCGCGGATTCGCCGTGGTGCTGCTGTTCGGTATCGCGACTTCCGTGTTCACCGCGGTCGTCTTCACCCGCATGCTCGTCTCGATCTGGTTGCGAAAGAATCGCCCCAGCGAGATCAACATTTAACGGAAGCGCGATCCCATGCGGCTCCTCAAGATCATTCCCGACAATACGAACATCGGCTTTGTCCGCGTTCGTCACATCGCGTTCGTCGTCACGGCGCTGCTCACGGTGGCAGCGATCGCCATGGTGTTCATCCACAAGCTCAACCTGGGCGTCGACTTTGTCGGCGGTGTCTCGATCGAGGAAGAGTTCCAGTCTGCGCCGCCGCTGGACCAGGTGCGCTCGACCGTGAATGGGCTTGGGCTGGGCGAAGCAACGCTCCAGCAGTTGGGCGGCAAGAACCTCGTCTCGATCCGCCTCCCACCGGCCAGATCGACCGCGCCGGACGCGACCGACAAGATGGTGGAGCAGGTCAAGACCGCGCTGGCGGCGAAGTTCCCCGGTGCGAAATTCTCGAACTACTCGACCGTGTCGGGCAAGGTTTCGGGCGAACTGATCCAGAACGGCATCCTCGCCGTGCTCCTCGCGATCATCGGCATCGCGATCTTCTCGTGGTTCCGCTACGAGTGGCAGTTCGGCGTGTCGACCGCGGTGGCGATCATCCACGACGTGCTGATGACGCTCGGTTTCTTCGCGGTCACCGGCATGGTGTTCGACCTGAACATCGTCGCCGCGGTGCTGACGATCATCGGCTATTCGATCAACGACAAGATGGTGATCGACGACCGTATTCGCGAGAACATGCGCAAATATCGCAAGATGGGCATGAGCGAGCTGATCGACCTGTCGGTCAACGAGACGCTGCCGCGCACCGTGATGACGTCGCTGACGATCATGCTGGCGCTCGCGTCGCTGCTGATCTTCGGCGGGCATGTGCTGCGCGGCTTCACCGCGGCGATGATGCTGGGCATCGTCGTCGGCACCTATTCGTCGGTCTATGTCTCGTCGTCGCTGCTGATCACGCTGGGTCTCAAGCCGGGCGTGCGCGAGGACAAGGCCGAGCAGTCGAACGCCGAGCGCGTGCGGGCCAAGGACCTCCCCTAAGGGGCTCGAGCGATGAAGATGGAACGCCGCAGCGCCGAGGGGCCGGTCGTCTCCGGCTTTTCGGGACGGGGGTTCCGCGTCGACGAGAATGTCTATGAGGGTCTGCTGATCACGCCCGAGCGCGCCGACGGCTGGTCGCCGCCGCCGATCGCCGAGCTTGCCGAGGCCGATCTGGCGCCGGTGCTGGTCGCGCTGAAGCCACAGCCCGA
This sequence comes from Sphingomonas sp., assembly GCA_040508955.1. Taxonomy (GTDB): domain Bacteria; phylum Pseudomonadota; class Alphaproteobacteria; order Sphingomonadales; family Sphingomonadaceae; genus Sphingomonas. The sequence continues at coordinate 7,971 of JBEVLV010000188.1, forward strand.
ATTCCTGCTGCTCGGTACCGGTACCAAGCTGGTGCGCCCGCCGCTGGCGCTGGTGAAGGCGCTGGGTGCGCGAGGGATCGGCGTGGAGACGATGGACAGCCGTGCCGCGGCGCGCGCCTGGGGCGTGCTCCGGGCCGAACTGCGCTGGGTCGCCGGAGCGCTGTACCCGCTCGATTGATTGATCGGGGCGGATTGAGATTGGCTCGGTCCGGGCGCACAGTGACGGATCCGGAAGGAAGCGAATGGCAAGCGAAGACGATATCCCCAAGGGGGCGCAGACGCTGATGCGCGGGCTCGACATATTGGACGAGACGCTGCTGGGGCCGACCAAGATCTCGCTTGTCGCGACGAAGCTGGGCCTCAGCAAGACGACCACGCACCGGCTCGCCCATGCGCTGCGCTCGCGCGGCTATCTGTCGATCACCGCGGAGGGCATCGCACTCGGCCCCAAGCTGCTCCAGCTCGGCGCCGCGGCGAAGGAGCGCGTCGACTATGTCCGTATCGTGCGGCCTTATCTGGAACTGCTGTCCGAGAGCAGCGGCTTCTGCGCGTTCGTCGGCAAGCGGGAAGGGGACTGGTCGCGCCACCTCGACCGCGTAAACGGACGCCAGCGCTTGCGCGTAGCGACGGCGCCGGGTGATCAGCGGCCGATCGCCGAGACCGGCTTGGGCAAGGCACTGCTGTTCGATGAAGATCAGACGAGCCTGGAGCGGCTCTATCGCATGTCTGCCGAAGCGAGCCATGCGCCGGGCGGCGAGAAGGCATGGCTGGAGGCGATGCGCACCCACGTCGCGCGGGGGATCGTCCTGCACGAAAGCGCGCTGGGCGACGGCGTGCGCTCGATTGCGGCGCCGGTGCGTGACGCGGACGGCAACATCTGCGTCGCGATCAGCATCGCGAGCGCCGCCCATTATCTCAATGACGACGTTATGGCGGAGGTGTCGCACCACGTTGCCGATATCGCCGACCGGGTCAGCAAGGTTCTGGGATATACGTCGAAGGCGTGAGGTGCCGTCGTGGCGGACCGGGATCGCAGCCGCGCCGGAACGCAAAAGGGGGCCGGCATTGCTGCCAGCCCCCATGTCACCGGACTTCGGCTGCCTGATCCCGAAGGATCTCGCGGCCTGGTTTCGGCGGCATGCTCCACTCGCGCCGGCAAGGGCATGCGAGCTTCGCGTCGGTCACCAGGGTCGGATGATACGCCTGCCCGGGGGACAAGCTTCCTTTCCGGCCGTTGGTGGCCCGCTCCAGGCACGTCCCCGAAGGGGCGGGTCTGAAGCCTTGCGGGATACATTTGCCAGGCGATCCCTCCGCTTTCGCATCGCTTGCGCGATCCGTTCGCCTCTGGAACTCCGTCGGGCGAGTCTGCCGCTTCGATATCGCTTGCGCGACCTCTCCGCTTCGTCTCGGCCAGGCTTCCGACCGCTTCTCGAAAACGCTGCCGCGCTTGCGCGCCGCATTGGTCTCGATGGCACCGGATGCCTTGCATCCCCCGAACCTTTCGTCTGCGGTTTCCCGAAGGCACCTGCTTCCGTCTGATCCGGTGTAAGTTATTGGTTTTGCTTTGGTTTCCCGCTGCCTGACCGCCTTCTTACAGTTGTGATGGTGTCATCGAACCCGAGTCGCGCAAAGCATGAAATGGGGGACCACCCCTGTTGATAACGTGGATAACGGGGACAAGATTCAGCGTGCGCCTGGGGACCAGCCCGGCGGGGCAAGCTCGAATTTCGCGAATTCGAAGGCCGGGACGACGATGCAGCTCATCAGCGCCCAGCCGGCAGGTGCCTCGGTCGACTGCCAGCGATTCGCCGGCACCAGGCACTGGGGCGAATAGCCGGCGAGCACGTCGCCGCCAAGCCGGATACTGCGGAATTCCGCCGAATTCTCGTCGGCGACATGCACCTCGAGCGGGGCGCCGGCATGCCATAGCCAGAGCTCGTCGGCATCGACGCGGTGCCAGTGCGAGCGCTGGCCGGATTCGAGCAGGAAATGGATGGCGGTTCCCGCCGCGCGCGTGCCCGCCGGCGTATCGGCGCGCCAGGTCTCGCGATACCAGCCGCCCTCCGGATGAGGCGCCAGATCCAGCCGCTCGATGATCGCCTTCGGGTCTTCCATTCGATGATCCGTGAGATGAACGTGACGTAGTTTTGCATTCATGCAACTCGCCACCTCGACGGGACGTTACGCACCCGGTAGCATTTGAAAAGCATATGGGAGTGAAAAACGATGCGTAAATTGATGCTCGCGCTTGGCGCGATGTCGCTGGCGGTTCCGGCCGCCATGGTCCTGCCGGCCACGACGGCCCAGGCCAAGTCCTACGAGTTCAAGGCGGACCAGGATCGCCGCTATCACAAGAAGCGCTACGCGTATCGCGAGTGGCGCGGCCGCGACGGCCGTACCTATTGCCGCAAGCCCGACGGCACCACCGGCCTGCTGGTCGGCGCCGTGGGCGGCGCGCTGCTCGGCCGCACGATCGATACCCGCGGTGATCGCACCGCCGGCACCGTACTCGGCGGCGTCGCGGGCGCGCTGGCCGGCCGCGAGATCGATCGCGGCGGCAGCAAGCGTCGCTGCCGCTAAGCCGGGATCAAGGTACGCGGAGCATTAACCGGCGCGCGCTATAAGCGCCCGCGATGCTCCGCGTGCTGATCCTCTCGACGCTGTTTCCCGACGCGTCGCGCCCCAATTTCGGCATCTTCGTCGAACGCCAGACTCTGTCGCTGGCGGCTCGCGACGATGTCGAGGTCCGTGTTGTCGCACCTCTGGGCGTCGCGCCCTGGCCGCTCAGCGTCCATCCGCGCTATGCCGCGTTCGCGGCCCTTCCGAAGCAGGAAGAATGGAAGGGTCTGCACGTCGACCGGCCCCGGTTCCTGAACCTGCCCGGCACCGGCGGCCGTTTCCACGGCGCCACGCTGGCGCGTGCGCTGGTGCCGTTGCTCGAATGTATCCGGCGCGATTTCCCCTTCGACGTGATCAACGCCGAATTCTTCTTCCCTGACGGGCCCGCGGCGATCGCGCTTGGGCGACATTTTGACGTCCCGGTATCGATCAAGGCACGCGGATCCGATATCCATCAATGGACCAAGCGGCCCGCAGTAGCCCGCCAGATCGTCGCGGCGGGGCGGGCGGCGGACGGACTGCTTTCGGTCTCGCTCGCGCTGCGCGACGACATGATCGCGCTGGGGATGCCCGGCGAGCGGATCGAATGCATCGTGACCGGGGTCGACCTCGCCCGCTTCGCGCCGCGCGATCGTATGGCAACCAAGGCTGCGCTCGGCATGTTCGGGCCGCTGATCCTCTCCGTCGGCGCGCTGATCCCGCTCAAGGGGCATGACATCGTCATCGATGCGGTGGCGGAGATGCCGGGGGTGCATTTATGGATCGCCGGGCAGGGGCCCGAGCAACAACGCCTGGCTGCGCGGATCGCCGAGCTTGGTCTCAGCGACCGCATCCGGCTGCTCGGCCCGGTGCCGCATGACGAGGTTCCCGCGATGCTTGCCGCGGCCGATGCGATGGCGCTGGCCTCCTCCTCGGAAGGGCTCGCCAATGCCTGGCTCGAGGCGCTGGCAAGCGGTACGCCGGTGGTGATCCCCGATATCGGCGGCGCGCGGCAGGTGGTGACCAGCGCAGCGGCCGGTCGCATCGTAGCGCGGACCCCCGAGGCATTTCGCGACGCGCTCGCCGCGATCCTCGCCGATCCGCCCGCGCCGGCGCAGGTACGCGCCGCGGCGGAACCCTTTACCTGGGCGGCGAACAGCAACCGGCTGCACGATTTCCTCCAGCGCCTCGTCCGTGCCCGGAGAGATACGGCGGCGTAACGATGGAACGCTGCGTCTCGCCACCCGTTCGGTCTTCGGGCGGGTGCAGGAGACGAATTATGACGAGCCCGAAACATGACAGGGGCGCACCGTCGATCGAGCGCGATATCGGCGCGGCGGACGTACGGACCGACGCCGATCGCGCCCGGATTCGGGAAAAGATACGCGAGAAGCTGGAGAGCGGCGAACTGGTGATCGAGTTCGAAATGGAAGAGGTGGAAGAGACTCGGCACTGAGGAGCATCGACATCCCATCGTGCGTTGACAGCAGGGGCCATCGTCCGTGACACTCACATGACGAAATGTGGAGAAGAGCGAATGGCAGGCAAGAAAGACAAGAAGGATACGGCGAGAGGATCGCTGCTGCCCAAGAGCATCTCGGGCATCAAGCTGCCCAAGGAGGTGCGGCGCAAGCTGACCGATCTGGCGAAGCATCCGGTGGTCGCCGATCTGCTCGCCGCCGGCCTGGTGGCACTTGCCGCCAAGCTCAAGAACGAGCCTGAAGTGAAGCAGGCCGTCGCCAAGGCGCAGGATGTCGCTGCCGACAAGGCTGGCGAGGTTGCCGATGCGGCGGCGAACGTCGCAGCGGCTGTCAGCAAGCCCGTGGTCAAGCGTGCCCGCAAGCCCGCGGCTGCCGCGTCTTCGGCGCCTGCCGCCGCAGCCAAGCCGGCTGCCAAGCGGGTCCGCAAGACCGCCGCTACTGCTCCTGCGGAGAAGCCCGCCGCGGCGGCCAAGCCTCCCGCACGGCGCCGATCCCCCGCGACGACCCCGGCTAAGCCGCGCGCTCCGCGCAAGCCCCGAGCGACGACCTAATTCTCTTGACCATCTGAGCCGGCCCTTTCGCAACCGGGGGTCCGATATCCCGGCTCTGTTCGGGGAGAAGGCGTCCGGTCGAATTGGGAGATTGTCGCGATGGGACGTTTGTTCGAACGCTTTGCCC
>JBEVLV010000189.1:0-4685 GCA_040508955.1 Sphingomonas sp.
GACGCGGTGCGCTCAACGAAGCCGATGTCCGCACCGCCATGCGCGAAGTGCGGATCGCCCTGCTGGAAGCCGATGTCGCGCTTCCGGTGGCGCGCGACTTCGTCGACAAGGTGACCGAGCAGGCGGTCGGCCAGCAGGTGCTGCGCTCGATCACGCCGGGCCAACAGGTCGTCAAGATCGTCCATGATGCGCTGGTCGACATGCTCGGCGCGGACACGTCCGAACTCGAGATCGCCGTCACGCCGCCGGCGGTGATCATGCTCGTCGGCCTGCAGGGCTCGGGCAAGACCACCACGACCGCGAAGCTCGCCAAGCTGCTGACCAAGACGCAGGGCAAGAAGGTCATGATGGCGTCGCTCGACGTCAATCGCCCGGCCGCGCAGGAGCAACTCGCGGTGCTCGGCACCCAGACCGAGGTCGCGACCCTGCCGATCGTCCAGGGCCAGCAGCCGGTGGATATCGCCCGGCGCGCGATGCAGGCGGCGAAGCTCCAGGGCTATGACGTGCTGATGCTCGATACCGCGGGCCGTCTGCACGTCGATCAGCAGCTGATGGACGAGATGAAGGCGGTGGCGGACATCGCCAAGCCGGCCGAGATTCTGCTCGTCGTCGACTCGCTGACCGGCCAGGACGCGGTCAACGTGGCGTCGAGCTTCTCGGCGCAGGTGCCGCTGACCGGCGTTATCCTGACCCGCATGGACGGCGATGCCCGCGGCGGCGCGGCGCTGTCGATGCGCGCGGTCACCGGCAAGCCGATCAAGTTCGCCGGCATGGGCGAGAAGCTCGACCAGATCGAGCCGTTCCATCCGAAGCGCGTCGCCGGCCGCATCCTGGGCATGGGCGATGTCGTCTCGCTGGTCGAGCGCGCCGCCGAGTCGATCCAGCAGGAAGACGCCGAGCGCATGGCGGGCCGGCTCGCCAAGGGCCAGTTCGACATGAACGACCTGCGCGCGCAGCTGGCGCAGATGCGCCGCATGGGCGGGCTGGGCGCGCTGGCGGGCATGATCCCGGGCATGAAGAAGGCGCAGGCGGCGATGGCCGGCGGCGGCATGGACGAGAAGATCCTGCTCCGCATGGACGCGATGATCACCTCGATGACGCCCAAGGAGCGCGCCAAGCCCGAGCTGCTCAACGCCAAGCGCAAGATCCGCGTCGCCAAGGGATCCGGCACGACCGTGCAGGACGTCAACAAGCTCATCAAGATGCACCAGGAGATGCAGACCGCGATGAAGCGGCTGAAGAAGATGGGCGGCCTGAAGGGCATGCTCGGCATGCTGGGCAAGGGTGGCCCTGGCGGCGGCATGGGCGGCATCGGCAATGCGCTGGGCGGTCCCGAGATGGGCGAGATGATGGGCAAGATGGGCGGCGGCCTGCCCGGCCTGCCGGGCGGCGCGAACCTGCCACCTGGCTTCGAGAATTTGCTGAAGAAGAAATAAGTTAAACCCGAAACTCAACTCTGAATACCAAGAAGGACTATCAATGGCTATTTCGATGCGTCTCTCGCGCGGCGGCTCCAAGAAGCGCCCCTATTACCGGATCGTGATCGCGGACGCCCGTTCGCCGCGCGACGGCAAGTTCATCGAGAAGATCGGCACCTATAACCCGCTGCTCGGCAAGGACGACGAGAAGCGCATCGTGCTCGACGCCGACCGCGCCAAGCATTGGATCAGCGTCGGCGCGCAGCCGACCGATCGCGTCGCCCGCTTCCTCGACGCCGCCGGCGTCAAGGAGCGTACCGCGCGCAACAACCCGAACAAGGGCAAGCCGGGCGAGAAGGCCACCGAGCGCGCCGAAGAGCGTGCCGAGAAGCTGAAGGCGGCCGAGGAAGCCGCCGCGGAGGCCGCGGCCGCACCGGCTCCGGAGCCCGTCGCCGAGGTCCCCGCCGAGGGCTCGAACGAGGAAACCGAAGCCGTCATGGCCGCCGAGGTCGAAGCTGCGACCGAAGAGCCGACGCCGGAAGCCGAAGCCGTTGCCGAGGCCGTCAGCGAAGAAACCCCGCCGACCGAGGCCTGATCCTTGGCTGGTGATCGCCCCGTCACGCTCGCCGCCGTCATTGGTGCGCACGGCGTGACGGGCGAGGTCCGCCTCAAGGTCTTCGCCGAGGACCTGGGGGCGCACCGCGCGTTCAATGGCGGGACGCTGACGCTGAAGAGCCTGCGCGGTGGTTCCAACGGCACCATCGCGCGCTTCGCCGAAGTGCCCGATCGCAACGCCGCCGAGGCGCTGCGCGGCACCGAATTGACGGTGCCGCGCTCCGCGCTGCCGCCGCTGGGCGAGGGCGAATATTATCACGTCGATCTGCTCGGACTGCCCGCCTTCACCGAAGCCGGCGAGGCACTGGGCCGCGTGATCGCGATCGACAATTACGGGGCGGGGGACGTGCTCGAGATCGAGCGCGCGTCCGTCGACGACAAGCCCGGCAAGCGCTTCATGGTGCCGATGCGGCCTGAAGCGGTTCCCGAATGGGATGCCGACCGGCTGGTGATCGCCGCCGACTTCATCGAGGGCTGAGCGGGAGCCGTTGGTCCCCGGCGCAGGCCGGGGAACAGCTCAAGCACGAGGCATTCGAGTTATCCGCCCGGCGTCAGCGCATCCTGCATGTCCTGCGCGGTGCCGACATGGATGGCCTGCCGGCTGCCCGCGCTCGGGAAGATCGAGTCCAGGCGCTTGCGCAACAGATGCTCGAAATCGGCCTGGCCGTGCTTGCGGGGGCGCGACACGGTGATGTCGTGCTGGATCGCATCCTTGATCCGATCGACCGCCGCATCATCCAGCACGCCGACTGCGACGAGTTCGGCGCAGAGCTGCAGCAGGCCCACCGACGTCGCCTGTGCGCGCAGGCCGATATAATCCAGGCAATCGTGCAGCTTGATCGCCCGTTCTTTTTCGCTCCGGTCCATCCTCACCTCCCGCGCGCCGTCCACCCCATATGGACGCGCGGCGGGCGCGGTTGGCCTGCGCTCCTGCCGCATATACGCGCTGAGGTCAGGCTAGGACGGAAAAATCCCGCGTCAACGCGGATTTATGCGGAGCCCATTGGATATCGGGACGGCGATCAGAAGACCGGCAGGTTGGGATCGCCATCGTCCACGGGCGTGTGGATGCCGCATTCGGTCTTGTCCCAGCCGCGCCAGCGGCCCGAGCGGGGGTCTTCGCCCGGCTTGACCACGCTGGTGCACGGCGCGCAGCCGATTGAGAGATAGCCCTGCGCCACCAGCGGATGGCGCGGCAGGTCGTGCGCGTCGAAATAGGCCGAGATGTCGTCCTTGGTCCAATCGGCGAGCGGATTGAACTTCATCCGGCCGACGGCATCCGACGTGTCGATCTCGAAGCGGGGCAGGGTGTTGCGCGTGGTCGCCTGGAACGCCTTGCGGCCGGTGATGCTGGCGTCGAACCCTTCCATCGCCGCGGCAAGCGGCAGGACCTTGCGGATCTCGCAGCAGCCGTCGGGATCATAGGACCAGCGCAGCTCGGTCGCATCCTTCTTCGTCAGCAGCTCGGGATCGGGCGTCAGGTTGCGGAAATCGGTGAGGCCCAGCCGCGCGACCAGCGCATCGCGATAGGCGAGCGTCTCGGGGAAATGCTTGCCGGTATCGAGGAACAGCACCGGTATCGAGGGATCGACCGAGGCGACGAGATGGAGCAGCGCGGCGGACTCGGCGCCAAACGACGAGACCAAAGCGACGTCGCCCAGCATATGCTCGCCGAGCACGGTGCGCAGCAGCTCGTCGGTGCCGACGCCGCGGAACATGTTGTTGAGCCGGATCGCTTCGTGCGCGGTGAAGCGCGGGGCGGTGTCGATCCGGTCGATTTTCCGGGCGAGTTCAGCCATGCCGCAGCTTCCACACCGGCACGGCCGCATCGGCCGCAGCCTGATAGACGTGCTCGTGACGGGCAAGCGCAGCCTCCAGCACCGCCTCGTCGACCGGCGCTTCGGGCGCGAAGCTGTCGAAGCCGCAGCGACGCATCAGCGGGATCTGATCGACCAGCACGTCGCCCTGCGCACGCAGTTCGCCGGTATAGCCGGCCTCGCGCAGGATCCGGCCGGTGGAATAGCCACGGCCGTCGCGGAACTTGGGGAAGCTCACTTCCACCAACGCCAGGCGATCGAGGAAGGGCAGGAGGACGCGCGCATCCTCGCCCGATTCGATGCGGACGGCGGTGGCGTTGGTCTGACCGAGGAACGAGTCGAGCGTGACGGCGGGCTCGTCGTGCGGTTCGTCGGTGCGGTAGCGAAGCTCAGCCATAGAGCGCCTCCTTGAACGGCTCCATGCCGATGCGGCGATAGGTGTCGAGGAAGCGCTCGCCCTCGGTCCGCTCGCGCAGATAGACGTTGGTCGCGGTCTCGACCGCGTCGACGATGCCGTCCTCGTCGAAACCGGGGCCGGTGATCTTGGCGAGGCTGACATCCTCCGCGCCCGAGCCGCCGAGCAGCAGCTGGTAGTTCTCGGTGCCTTTCCGGTCGACGCCCAGGATGCCGATATGGCCGGCATGGTGGTGGCCGCAGGCATTGATGCAGCCGCTGATCTTGAGCTTCAATTCACCCAGTTCGCGCTGGCGGCCGAGATCTGCGAAGCGCGTCGCGATCTTCTGCTCCACCGGGATCGAACGGGCATTGGCAAGGCTGCAATAGTCAAGGCCGGGGCAGGCGATGATGTCGCTGATCAGGTCGAGATTGGCCTCGG
>JBEVLV010000190.1:0-19621 GCA_040508955.1 Sphingomonas sp.
GCTGGTGATCGGAGCGCGGCGCACCGTCGCGGGCGCCGCCCGGGCGCTGGCCGTCGCGGCGCTGGCCCTGATGCTGCATCGCGCGGCCGTTGCGACCGTTCTGCTCGTCGCGGCTGACCGGCATCGGCGAGCGCGTCGACTTGATCTTGTTCGATTCGTTGACGAAATCGGCCGGCAGCGGATCGATGGTCACCTTCTGGCGGGTGAGCCGCTCGATGTCGCGCAGGTACGGACGCTCGTCATCGGCGCAATAGCTGATCGCGATGCCGGTGGCGCCGGCGCGCGCGGTGCGGCCGATGCGGTGGACATACTGGTCGGGCACGTTGGGCAGCTCGAAGTTGAAGACGTGGCTGACGCCCGACACGTCGATGCCGCGCGCGGCGATGTCGGTCGCGACCAGGAACTTGACCTTGCCCGCCTTGAACTCGCCCAGCGCGCGCTCGCGCTGCGGCTGGCTCTTGTTGCCGTGGATCGCGTTCGAGGCGATGCCGTTGCCGGCGAGGAGGCGGACGACGCGGTCGGCGCCGTGCTTGGTGCGCGTGAAGATCAGCGCGCGATCGATGCTCGGATCGCGCAGCGCCAACGTAAGCAGCGACTGCTTCTCGGCCTGCGCCACGAAGGTGACGCGCTGCTCGACGCGCTCGGCGGTCGTGGCCTCGGGTGTGACCTTCACCTCGACGGGATCCTTGATGAACTGGCCGGCCAGTTCGCGGATCGTCTTGGGCATAGTCGCCGAGAAGAACAGGGTCTGGCGCTTCGAGGGAAGCTCGCGGACGATGCGCTTCAGCGCGTGGATGAAGCCGAGGTCCATCATCTGGTCGGCTTCGTCGAGCACGAGGATCTCGATGCCGAGCAGGATCGCGTAATGCTGGTCGATCAGGTCAACCAGGCGGCCCGGCGTCGCGACGACGATGTCGACGCCGCGGGCGAGATCGGTCTTGTTCTTGTGGATCGAGGTGCCGCCGAACAGCGTGCAGACCGATAGCTTCGAGCCCTTCGAATATTCGCGGGCGCTGTCGGCGATCTGGCTGGCCAGCTCGCGGGTGGGGGCGAGAACCAGCATACGGCAGCCGCGGGGCGCGGCGCGCTTGCCCGATGCGATCAGGCGATCGATCGAGGGGAGCATGAAGGCGGCGGTCTTGCCGGTGCCGGTCTGGGCGATGCCGAGCAGGTCGCGGCCCTCGAGCAGCGACGGGATCGACTTTTCCTGGATCGGAGTCGCTTCGGAATAGCCCTTCGCGGCGAGCGCAGCGAGGACGGTCTCGGAAAGGCCGAGGTGCTTGAATTGCATGATATTCTTTCAAATGCGGCCGACGCGCACGGAATCCCCGGACGCGGAAGCGGTGTCAAAAATGACAACCCGCGTGATTAGGGAAGCCTGTAATCAGAACCGAGGCAGAGCCGGGCGTCCAAGGACGACCCATCACGCTGCATGATGCCTCGATGGCGGCGCATATGGCAGCGGACCTGTCTCAAGTCAAGGCGGTGGCGGAATGCCCGGGGTTACGAAACCTTTAACGGTCTCTGTTCTAGCATCGCGCTCCGAACCGAGGAGTGGGCGTTTGCTGGTCGCGCGGCTGGAAGTGATGGGCGAAATCGACGCGCGCGGGGCGATCCGCTTCCGCGTGGACAGCGCGACGACGCTGCGCGGGATGGACGGCAAGCCCTTCGACGTGACGGTCGAGAATTTCTCGCGCACCGGCTTCCTGTTCGTTGCCGATGTCGATCTGCCGGTGGGGACTTTGGTGTCGGTCGGGCTTTCGGGTGCCGGGGTGCGCGAGGCCAAGGTGGTGCGCCGCGACGGCGAGCGGCATGGCTGCGAGTTCCTGATGCCGCTGCCCCAGCGCGAGCTGGCGCACGCCTTCAAGGGACAGGCCGAGGTGCTTGCCGAGCTCGAGGCGCTGCTGCGCCGGGCGCGCGAAGGGCGCGGCTAAAGCGTCTCCACCGCGGGCGCATAGGGTCGCTCGCGATAATCGAACCAGTCGAAATCGGCGGGGTGGGCGGTGCCGGCCATGTCCTGGCAGGCCATGCCGACAAAGGCGCCGGTGAAGTTGGGCTGGCCCGGCGCGCTGGCCTCGTCGGACAGGATCGAGGCGTCGAACTGCTCGGGGAGCCAGTTCCACTCGCCTTCCGGCAGCCGCCAGGCGAAGCGGAGGCGTTCGTAATCGACCTCGATGCGCAGCTCGACACGGCCGGGCGGGATCGGGATCGGCCCGGTGAAGGCGTCGGCCTGAACGCAGTCGGGCAGCGCGGACATCACCCGGAGGTGGCGGCCGATTTCCTCGTCATGGGTGACGTGCAGGTAGTGGAATTTGGCGCCGTTGTAATAAGCGACCAGACCCGCAGCCTGCTGGAAATGCTCGGGCTCGAATTCCAGCGCGCAGCTGGCGGAATAGCAGAAAGCCTGCTGCCGGCGGGCGACCAGCGCCTGGGTGAACAGGCTGCCGATCGTCTCGCGGCCATAGAGGCGCAGATGGCCGGGGCGTTCGTTCAGGCTGAAGATCGCCTCGGGTTCGGGGGTGCGCAACCATTGCAGGTCGACGGGCGGCGAGGCTTCGTCGAAATCATAGCGCGCCTCGGTGGGGCGGGGCGGTGACGTCGGCAGGTCGGGCGCTTCCGCCTCGCGCGTCGGCAGACCCTGGCCGTCGAGCGTGTAGAGCCAGCCGTCATCGGCCCAGCGCATGGGCTGGAGCGCGGTCTCGCGGCCCAGCACGCAACGGCCGCGATTGGGCAGCGGGCGACCGCACAGATAGGCGAGATACGGCGTGCCGTCCGGCGTCTCGACCAGATCGGCATGGCCCGCGCGCACCAGCGGCGCGTCAGGCCGGGTGCGGCTGCTCAGGATATAGGTGTCGGGATGGATCTCATAGGGGCCGAGCAGGTGCCGCGCGCGCGCCATCGTCACGGCGTGGTTCCAGCCGGTGCCGCCCTCGGCGGTGATCAGGTAATACCAGTCGCCGCGGCGATAGAGATGCGGCGCCTCGGTCAGGCCCAGCGACGTGCCGGCGAAGATGTTCACGCGCTCGCCGATCAGACGGCGCTCCTCGGGCGAATACTCCTGGATCACGATCCCGGCGAAGCGGTTGCGGCCCGGGCGATAGTCCCAGAGCTGGTTGAGCAGATATTTGCGCCCGTCCGCGTCGTGGAACAGCGAGGGATCGAAGCCGCTGCTGTTGAGATGGACCGGGTCCGACCAGTCGCCGTCGATGATATCGCAAGTGACGAGATAATTGTGGAAATCGCGCAGGGAGGCGCCGGTCGTGCCGCCCGCCGTGCTGGTGCGGCCATAGCGCTTCACATCGGTGTAGATCAGGTGGAAGCGCGCGCCGTCGTGGCTGAGGCACGGCGCCCAGACGCCGCAGCTGTCGGGATCGCCGCGCATGTCGAGTTGGCTGGCGCGGACCAGCGGCCGGCTGAGCAGCGTCCAGTTCGCCAGGTCGCGGCTGTGGTGGATCTGGACGCCGGGAAACCATTCGAAGGTCGAGGTCGCGATATAATAATCCGCGCCGACGCGGCAGATCGACGGATCGGGATTGAAGCCTGGCAGGATCGGGTTGCGGATCATTCGGGCGCCTTGACGAGGGTCCAGAGCAGGGCTGCGGCGACGAGGTCGAGCAGCCCGAGTGCGACGAAGAAGGGGTTGTAGCCGATCGTCGAGACGAGCCCGCCGATCAGCAGCGAGAAGATCAGGATGCTCGAATTGGCGAGCAGCCCGGCCATGCCGGCGACGGTGCCGAGCTCGTTCTTGCGGAACAGGTCGGTGGCCATGGTGATACAGGTCACCGACAACGTCTGATGCGCGAACCCGCCCAGGCAGAGCAGCGCGACCGCCGCCCACGCGCTCTCGACGGTGCCGACGAACATCATGCCGGTCATCAGCACCGCGCCGAGGGTGAAGGTCCAGCGCCGGGCATTGATCAGACTGATGCCGCGCCGCTCGAGCCAGAGCACCACGGTCGGCCCGAACAGGCAGCCGAGATCGGCGGCGACGAAGGGCAGGAAGGCGGACAGGGCGATCTCGGCCAGGTTGAAGCCGCGCACGGTCGAGAGATAGAGCGGCATCCAGAAGGTCAGCGTGCCCCAGGTCGGGTCCGCGAGGAAGCGGGGGATCGCGATGCCCCAGAAGTTGCGCTGGCGCAGCAGCGAGGGGATCGATGGGCGCGTATCGGTGGCCTGGATATGCGCTTCCTGCCCGCCGAGGATATGGTCGCGCTCCGTATCCGAGATGGCCGGATGCTCGGCGGGCGGCCGATACCAGAACAGCCAGAGCACGACCCAGAACAAGGCCAGTGCGCCGGCGACGACGAAGGCCGCGCGCCAGTTCCACAGATAGATCGATCCTGCCACCAGCGGCGCGGCCAGCGCCGCGCCCGCCGACGCGCCGAGATTATAGACGCCGCCGGCAAAGCCGCGCTCGCGCGCCGGAAACCATTCGGCGACGACCTTGAGTCCGCCCGTGTGGGATGTCCCCTCGGCAAAGCCCAGCAGGCCGCGCAGCGCGAACAGCCATTGCCAGCTGAACGCCAGTCCGTGCGCCATCGTCAGCAGGCCCCAGCCGGTGGCGAACAGCGCCAGCCCGGTGCGCAGCCCGATCGTGTCGAGGATATAGCCGACCAGGGGCTGGAGCATGATCCCGCCCTGGAAGGCGGCGGTGATGTAGGAATATTGATGCTCGTCGATCTTGAGGTCGGCCATGAAGGTGGGCGCGGCGACGGCCAGCGTGCTCCGGGTCAGGTAGTTGACGATCGTGCCGAGCATGACGATCGCGATGATCCACCAGCGCAAGGCGCGGGTGCGTTGCCAGAAGCCCAATCGCCCTCTCCCTGGTCAGCGTCGTGCGTGCGACACTGTTAACGATAACAGTGCCGCCAAGTGACGCTCGGGGCAAGGGGTTGTCCGAGTTGATGACGTGAAAATTGCAGATTCGTGACGCGGGATCGGCATGCTTTGAGCGCAAGCGGCGGGATGTGGCGGGCGGTGCGCGCGCCTATATCTGCTGCATGAGCCAGATGACCCTCTCCGACGATGCCGCCTGGGCCGCCTTCGAAGCGCGTGACCGCGCTTTCGAGGGGCGGTTCATCGTCGCGGTGACCACCACCGGCATCTATTGCAAGCCGACCTGCCCCGCGCGGCGTCCGCGGCGCGAGCATGTGGCGTTTTACGCCGATGCCGATACGGCGCGGGCCGCAGGGTTCCGCGCCTGCCTGCGCTGCAAGCCCGACGCGGTGGGGCGCGATCGGGTGGCGGTCGCCGAGGCGGTGGCGCTGCTCGAGGCGGCCGAGGATGCGGTCGGGCTCGACGAACTCGCGGCGCGGGTCGGCTATGCCCCGCATCATTTCCACCGGCTGTTCAAGCGCGCTACCGGCGTGACCCCCGCCGCCTATGCCAGGGGCCTGCGCGCGCGCCGTGCCGCCAAGGCGCTGAACCAGGGCAGCGTGACCGAGGCGATCTACGAGGCCGGCTATTCGGCGCCGAGCCGCTTCTACGAGACCGCCAACGCGCGGCTGGGCATGACGCCGAGCGCCTGGAAGCGCGGCGGCGCCGGCGTGACGATCCGCTGGACGGTGGCCGAGACCAGCCTCGGCCCGCTGCTGATCGCGGCGACCGACAAGGGCCTGTGCCGGATCGCCTTCGACGAGGACCAGTTCGCCCTCGCCCGGCATTTTCCCGCGGCGGAGATCGTCGCGGGCGGCACGGCGCTGACCGCGCTGGCGGCGCGGGTGGTGGCCGAGGTGGAGAATCCGGGGCGGCACACCGACCTGCCGATCGACGTGCAGGGTACGGCGTTCCAGGAGGCGGTGTGGAACGCGCTGCGGGCGATTCCGGTGGGCGAGACGCGCAGCTATGCCCAGATCGCGGCCGAGGCCGGCAGCCCCGGCGCGGTGCGCGCGGTCGGGACGGCCTGCGGCGCCAATCCGGTATCGGTCATCGTGCCCTGCCACCGCGTCCAGCGCAGCGACGGCGGCATCGGCGGCTATGCCTATGGCGTGGACCGCAAGCAGACCCTCAGGAAGCGCGAAGGAGTGACCGAATGAGTTTCGTGATCCCGGGGCTCGACCCCGCGCCCTTCCGCTATCTGTACGGCATGGACGAAGCCGGCCTGGCGGAGCGGGGGGTGATCCGCGTCGTCGCCGATGCCAAGCCCGGCTTTCCCTGCCGCATCACGCTGGAGGATGCCGAGCCGGGCGAGACGCTGCTGCTGCTCAACTACGAGCATCTGCCGGCGATGAACCCCTATCGCTCGCGCCACGCGATCTTCGTGCGGGAAGGTGCCGAGACGCCAGCGCGCCATATGGACGAGATACCGGAACAACTCGCGACTCGGCTGCTTTCGGTACGAGCGTTCGATCGTTACGCCATGATGACGAACGCGGAGGTTATCGGCGGAGACGCGCTGGAAATGCTGATCGAGCGGTTCTTCGCCGATCCGGCGGTCGCATTCCTGCACGTCCATAACGCGAAGCGGGGCTGCTTCGCCGCGCGGGTCGATCGCGCTTGAGCTATTCGGCGGGCGGGCCGCTCGGCGCCTGCGCGCAGCTATAGACCAGCTTCTCGTTGTAGACCGGCGGCAGCGTGGCGCGGATCGACTGCTGCTGCGCGGCGAGCGCGGCGCGGGCGCTCTGGTCCGACGAGCAGGTCTTGAGCGGCACGGTCGAGCGCAGCGCGCGCGCCGCCTTCATCTGGTCGGCCGAGAGCAGGTAGCGCGTATTGGTATAGGTGCGCGTGTCGGGATCGAAATCGAGCACCGAGACGGCCTGTTCCTGGTCGGGGACGAGCACGCGCTGCCAGCGCTTGCCCGATTCGGCATATTGGGTGCGGCCGTTGACGCAGCCATCGGCGCCCAGGTCGATAGTGACCTTGTCGATCGCGGTGACGGTGACGCGGCTGCGCTCGGGAACGATCGTGCAGACCATGTTGCCGAGCGCGGCGGTGTTCACCGCGGCGGCGGCGGAGTCATGGCGCTCGGGTACCGCCAGTACCTTGGTCTCGTCGAACCCCGGGCGGCTGAAGAACAATGCGACCGCGCCGAGGATCAGTACCGCGCCGCCGCCGGCGACTCCATACGCCTCGCGCTTGCGGTTGCGCGAGAACAGCAGGCCGCTGCCGGCCAGCGCCAGCGCGCCGAGTACGAGCAGCACCGCGGCGCCCGCCATGTAGTTCTCGCGCATCGCCTCGTTGCGGGTGCGGGCCTGGGCGACGGCATCCTGGCGATCGGCCTCGGCCTTGGCGGCGAGCGCGCGCGCCTTCTCCTCGGCATCGACGCGCGCCTTCTCGTCGGCGCTGCGATCCGCGGCCATGCGCTCCTCGACGCTGGTGCAGGGCACGTCGACCGTCGCGAAGGGCTGGTTCGCCTCGTGCAGGAAGGCGCTCAGCTCGTTGCCGGCGATCGCGAAGGCAAAGGTGGAATCGCCTTCGTCGGCACGGGTGATCGCGGAGTTCACGCCAAGCACGCGGCCGCACGGATCGAGCAGCGGTCCACCCGAATTGCCGCGCGCGATGCTGGCGGTGTGGAGCAGTACGCTGGTGCCCTGCAGGGTGCGCAGACCCGCGAAACCGCCCTGCGAGCGGACCGGCGATTGCGGATTGATGAAATCGGCGGCCGATCGCGCGGTGGCGAGGTCGACATTGCCGGGATAGCCGAGCGCGATCAGCGAGGCGCCGTCCTGGACGCCGCCCGAATAGAGGGTGAGCGGCGGCAGCTTGACCCCGGTGAACTCGATCAGCGCCAGGTCGCGCACCGTGTCGATCTTGATCAGCGTGCCCTGGAACGACTTGTCGCCTTCGGACGGCACCACGCCGATCACGACATTGTCGGGATAGCGCGAGGCGAGCTCGACGACATGGGCGTTGGTGACGATGCGGTTCGGCGCGACCGCGAAGCCGCTGCCATGGCCGAAGCCGACGACCTCGTCGCCGACCACGGCGATGGTGACGATGCGGACCACACCGCGGCCCGATGCGGAAATGTCGTCGGCGCGTGCCGGCGCTCCCCAAGCAAGGACCAGCGCCACCAGGATCAGCAATCGCCGCATCATACGCCCCGCCGTTTCGATGCGGCCGCTTTCGGGCAAAATCGCGCCGCGTTCAAGCGCGTGCCGGCCTAGCGGTCCTGGTCGCCGTTCGGGTTGTCCGCCTCTTCGCCCGCCGGCACGGGGCGATCGGCCTGCTTGATCGCATCCGCCACCACGCCCGCATCGATCGTTGCGATGATCTGCGCGGCGCGTTGGGCCAGGGCCTGTCCGTGCGGGCGATAGGCGAGCGGGGCGAGCAGCGCGCGGGCCTCGGCCTTCTTCCCGTCTTCGAGATACATGACGGCCGTGCGGAAGCGAAGGTTCCGGTCCTGCGGCGCCAGCGAGAACGCCTTGGCCAGCCCCAGCTTGGCGCTGGCGCTCGGCGGGATGCCGTTCTGCGCGAAGGTCCGATAATAGATCAGGAGCGGCTCCGGATCCTCGGGATCGAGCCGGTTGCCCGTGGCGACGATCTTGCGGATGCCGTCCCAGGTCGCCTTGCTCCGGTCCCGGGCCTGATTCGCGGCCAAGATCCTGGCGAGTGCCTTGTAGACATAGCCGTCGACCGCCTTGGGGTCGGCCGCCAGCGCGCGATCGGCCGCGGCTTCCGCCTCGGGCAGGTCGCGGGCGTCGAACGCGGCCTCCGCGAGCACCAGCTGCGCGCCGGGATCGCCCGGATAGTCCTTCGCCGCCTTGCGCGCGTCGTCATAGACCTTCTGCGCCAGCTTGCCGCCGACACCGTTCTTGGATCGGATGCGCACTGCCATCGTCGCCGCCTCGCCATCGGTCAGCCGGCGCAGCGCGATATCCCCGATCGGCAATGCCGCAGCCGTCACGCGCACGCGCGGGAACGTGCCGCGCTTGTACCTTTCGAGCTCGGCATCGAGCTTGCGCAGGTCGCCGAAGACGCTGGCGGCCTCGGTCGGCGAACGCCCCTTGTTGAGCGCATCGATATAGGCGTCGAGCTGCCCCTTGCGCGCCGGGTCGCCATAGATGAGATAGTGCAGCAGCAGCCATCCCCGGCCGTACAGCGCGGCGCGCTGGTCGTCCTTGAGCGTCAGCGGCTGCGAAACCAGCAGCTTCTCGACCGGCAACGCGTTGCCATCCATCACGACGCGCGCGCGATATTGCGGCGGGGCGCCCAGGATCACCGATCCGTCCTTGTCGAATATCGCACTGGCGAAGAATTCGGCGAAGCCTTCGACATACCATCCGGGATAAACGGTATTGGGCGAGAAGCTCCACATCAGGTGGTGGGTATATTCGTGGAGCAGGATCAGCTGCGCGTCGATCGAGCCGATCGCGCCGTTCCCGGCCGATTTGGGGACGATCGCCAACGATCCGCCGGCGCGTGCGCGATAGAAGCCCGCGACGCCGCGCTTGCCCGCGAGTTCCACGACGTCGCTGATATCGTCGACGACGTAGATCGTGACGCGGTTCGCCTTGCCGACCGGATCGTCGCGTTGGTTCAGGCGCAGGCGCAACGCCTTGTCGAAGCGCTCGAGATTGGTCGCGAACTCGCGCAGCCGTTCTGGCTTCTGGTCCGAATAGATGACGAAATGGCCGGTGCTGACTTCATACCAATCGGCGTGTGCCGCGGCTGGCGCGAATAGAAAAACCAGCGCCAGCAGTCTGCGAAACATGATGAATCCTCCCCGATCGAGGCGGCTTCTAGGTATGCTTTATGACAGTCGCTAGTCGCGCTCCGCTGGCCTCAGACGAAGCTGTAGGGATCGACGTCGACCGCGACGCGAACCTTTGGGTTCCAGCTGAGTCCACCCAGCCAGTCGCGGATCACGTCCTGCACGTCGAAGCTCCTTTTCGCATGGACGAGGAGGCGGAAGCGGTGCCTCCCGCGCAGCATCGCCAGCGGTGCGGGCGCGGGGCCATAGACGTGCATCTCGGCAAGCTGTGGCGCGGCGCGGCCGATCATCCGGGCGGTCTCCTCGGCGGCGGCCTTGTCCTCCGACGAGACGATGATCGCGGCGTAGCGGCCATAGGGCGGCGCATCGGCGTCGCGGCGCGCCTCGGTCTCGGCGGCGTAGAAGGCCTCGGCATCGCCGCTGACCAGCGCCTGCATCACCTGCGCCTCGGGCGCGTGCGTCTGGATATAGACGGTGCCCGGCTTCTCGCCGCGCCCGGCGCGTCCGGCGACCTGCATGATCTGCTGGAAGGTCCGTTCCGCCGCGCGCAGGTCGCCGCCGTCGAGGCCGAGGTCGGCGTCGACCACGCCGACCAGGGTCAGGTTCGGGAAGTGATATCCCTTGGTGATCAGCTGGGTGCCGATGACGATGTCGATCGCATTATGCTCCATCCGGGCGACGAACTCGGCGGCCTTGGCGGGCGACCATAGCGTGTCCGAGGTGACGATCGCCGTGCGCGCCTCGGGGAACAGCGCGGCGACCTCGTCGGCGATGCGCTCGACCCCGGGGCCGCACGCGACCAAAGTGTCGTCCGACTTGCACTCCGGGCACATGCTCGGCGTCGGCAGGGTATGGCCGCAATGATGGCAGGAGAGACGGCGCAGCAGCCGGTGCTCGACCATCCACGCCGTGCAGTTCGGGCATTGGAAGCGGTGCCCGCAATTGCGGCAGAGCGTCAGCGGCGCATAGCCGCGGCGATTGAGGAACAGCAGCGACTGCTCGCCGCGTTCCAGCGTCTCCTCCAGCGCCTTGACCAGCCGGGGGCTGAGCCAGCGGCCGCGATCGGGCGGCTCCTTGATCAGGTCGATCGCCTCGAGGTGCGGCATCTCGGCGACGCCGTAGCGGCCGGGGAGCTTCAATTCCTCATAGCGGCCGAGCTCGACCTGGTGGCGCGTCTCGATTGCCGGCGTGGCGGAGGCGAGGATGACCGGGCACCCCTCGAACTTGCCGCGCATCACCGCCACGTCGCGGGCGTGGTAGTGGACGCCGTCCTCCTGCTTGAAGCTGGTCTCGTGCGCCTCGTCGACCACGATCAGCCCGAGCTTCGGATAGGGCAGGAACAGCGCCGAGCGCGCGCCCACCGTCACCATCGCCTCACCGCTGGCGATCGCGCGCCAGGCGCGGCGGCGCTGCGAGGTGCGCAGCCCCGAATGCCAGGCGACGGGCTCGCAGCCGAAGCGCTTTGCGAACCGCGTGAGGAACGGCTCGGTCAGCGCGATCTCGGGGAGCAGCACGAGCGTCTGCCTGCCCGCAGCCAGCGCCGCCGCAACCGCCTCGAAATAGACCTCGGTCTTGCCGGAGCCGGTCACGCCGTCGAGCAGGAAGGGCTGGAAGCTCTCGGCCCCCACCGCCTGGCGCAGGATGCTCGCGGCATCGGCCTGGTCCGCGCTCAGATCGGGCGGGCCGAAATTGGGGTCGGGCAGCGGATAGGGCGAGTCGGTATCGACCACCACCGCCTCGATCGCGCCCACCTTCACCAGCCCGCGGATCACCGCGTCGGAGACTTCGGCGATCGTCGCCAGCTCGCGCACCAGCCCCTGGCGCTCGCCGATCCGCTCCAGCGCCTGCGCGCGCTGCGGGGTCAGGCGCGCGGGCACCTCGCCGGTCGCGCGATATTCGACGATCGTCGGCGCGCTCTCGAACGCGGCGGAGGTGCGCAGCGCCATCGCCAGCACGGCGGAGGGCGGGCTGAGATAATAGTCGGCGGTCCATTCGACGAGGCGGCGGACCGGCTCGGGGATCGGCGGCGCATTGGCCACCGCGATCAGGTTGCGCAGGCGGTTGTCGCCGATCTCCTCGGTCGGCAGCCGCTCGGGCTCCCACACCACGCCGGCGAACTGGCGCGGGCCGATCGGCACCACGACGATCGATCCCGGCTCGACATGCATGCCCTGCGGCACGCGATAATCGAGCACGCCGAGCACGGGATGGAGGACGAGGATACGGGCGCGGTTGCCGGACATGGTCGCCTCATATGGGGATTTCGCGCTGAACGGGAATCCCGTATCGCGCGTTTGTCCTCCGGAGGTTGCTCATGATCGTTCTTGCCGCGCTGCTTCTCGTCCAGACCGCCCCCGCGACTGCGCAGGCGACGCAGGCCACCCAGTGCAAGGCGCCCGATGCGTCGCTGCCGACGCCGCTGCTCGGCTGGACCGCGCCCGGCGACGAGTTCACCCCCGACAAGGCGGTGTCGCTCGACACGGTCGATGCCTCGGCGCTGAAGGGGCTGCCCGCGGGAACCAAGCCGGGCAAGGCAGCGACGATCGGCTTCAAGATCGCGACCGCCGGCACCTACGGCATCGCGCTCGACCAGCCCGGCTGGATCGACGTGCTGCCGGGCGCGAGCGGTGGCACGGCACTGACCTCGGTCGCGCATGGCCATGGCCCGGATTGCTCGACGATCAAGAAGATCGTCCGCTTCAAGCTCGATCCGGGCACCTACCGCCTCTACGTGACGGGCCTCGCCCAGGCCAAGGCGAAGGTGATGCTGGTGGTGGGATCCTAGTCCGGATCGCCATGATGTCCGGAAAAGACGCCGTCGAGCGTCAGGGATAGCGTCAGCGTCAGCGCATGATCCATCTGGTCGCGTGCGCCGCGGCGGCCGAAGCGATACTGGTTGAGATAGCCGATATCGGTCGACAGCCTCCGTGCCAGCGGCACGGTGATGCCGATCGCGTTGCGCATCCGCTCATAGCCGGAACGCTGGCCCCAGCGCGTATCGTTCAGGTTGATGAAGTCCTCATGCGTGACGAACAGCGATGGCCCCTTGTCCGCCAGCGGAAGCGTGAAGCGCTGTTGCGGACGAACGCGCACGCCGACCTCGCTGCCGCTGCTGTTGAAGCGCTGCTCGAGACGCAGGCGCGTGACGAAGCCGCCGCCCAGCGCGACCGTGATCATCTGTCGCAATCGCTCGTCATTGGGCAGCGCATGGCCATGGTCCCAATCCTCGACATGCCGATAGCCCGCGGCGATCTCGACGCCCTTGGCGATCGTGACGCTGCCCAGCACGCCGAACTCGGAATGGAAGAAGCCGCCGGGGCGATCGCCGAACCGGCCGATCGATTCGAGCGTGATCCGGGCCTTGCCGCCGACCGAGGTCGAGGCATTGGCGGCAAGCCAGAGCTGCTCGTCGGTCCGCTGGGCGAATGCCGGCAGGGAAGAGAGCAGGAGCGGAAGCATGAGAAGCGCGCGCATGCCGGCGTCCGTACACGTTCGTCACCGTCATGTCATTTTCGAGGGGCTTGTTTCGTATTCGGAACGAAAATAGAACGGTCGAGATCAATCGGGGAGGCGATGCATGTTCCTGACCGCGCTTGCACTGACGATGGCGGCGCCGTGCCGCACGATGGATACCGCGCTGCCGCGCCCGCTGGCGGGCTGGACCCGGCCGGGGCGCATGCTCGACACCGGCCGCGCGGTGACGCTCGCGGCGGGGCGCGACAAGGCGGTCAACACCAGCATCCGGATCCGCAAGGCGGGCGTGTTCGGCATAGCCGTCGACCAAGACGGCTGGGTCGATCTCTATCAGGGGCGCGGCAAGGCGCTGGACATGGCCTCGGAAAGCCGCGGCCCGGCCTGCTCGACGATCCGCAAGATCATCCGCTACCGCCTGCGCCCCGGCACCTATCGCGTCGAGGTCCGCCAGCTCAAGGCGCCCCGGGTGAAGCTGATGCTGGTCGCCGGGGATCGGCGCTAACCGAGCAACTTGCCGAGCAGCGCGGCGTCGAGTCCGGGCTGGTCCTTCGGCGCCACCACAGCGCGGACGTTGCGATCGGTCGCCAGTGCCGCGATCGACGGCGGCAGCGTGGAGGCGCCGGCGGGATCGCGCGCGCAGTCGATCGCCTCGATATCGCCCGCGATATGGTCCGCGAGCAGCGGCCAGCGCAGCTCGAGCAAGGTCCAGCGCGCCAGCGTATCGAGCGAGACGTCGCGCGCCTCCAGGAACGCGCGCGCCTGGGCCATGCCCACGGCGTTGACCAGCCGCTTCATCGCGCGCGGATTGGGCTCGAGCAGGTCGGCGAAGGGCTGGAGGCTGTGCTCGATCGCATCGGCGCTGCGGCTATGGCTGATCTCCAGCGCGGCGGCGGCGCGCAGCTGCGGCTTCTGCGCCTCGGGGGCGGCGGCGATGACCTGGTTGAGTGCCTCGATGCTGCCCTTGCCCTCCACCTGCTGCGCAGCCTCCCGTTCGCTGAGCCGGGGCGCGTCGGGCGCGGTGCGCTTGGCGTCGAGCAGTCCGGCCCAATAGCCCTTGCGCATTTCGGGCGAGAGGCCGGGCAGCGCGGCGGAGATCTGGAAGAGCTTGTCGAGGAAGAGATAGCCGAGCGGCCGCGCCGGCTCACCGATCGGCGCGGAGAAATCGGCATAGCGTTTCTCGAACGCCGAGCAGATCCATTTGCGCTCGGCGGCGATCACATAGGTGACCGGCTCGGTGCGCAGCAATGTCTGGATGCCCTCGATCAGCTCGACGACATAGCTGCCTTCGCAGCGATCGAGATCGTCGACGAAGATCGCCACCGGCCGGCCGATCGCCTCGACCAGCTGGCAATAGAGGCGGATGACCGGACGATAGGGGTCGGTCTTGAGCTCGGCATAGGCCGCCGCCGCCTTGGCCGATCCGAACGAGAGCACGCGCGTGCCCGCGAAGATCGCCGCGCCTGCGGTGATCAGTCCGCTGACCAGCTTCACCGTCGCATCGGCCGAGCTCAGCGCGCCCGCTGCGCCGATCGCGATCAGCACGACGACCAGCGCCACCGGTCCCCAGTCGGCGCGCAGCCGCCAGCCCCACCAGATGCGCCGGAGCCGGCCATTGTTGCGGATCTCGGGCGATTTCAGCGCCGTCTCGTACACGGCGCTGATCAGCGACCACCAGGGCGGTCGGATGCGATTGTGCTTCCACGCGTTGAAATCGACGACCAGCCACGGCTTGCCGCCGCTCTCGAGCTCCTGGCGCAGGAAATTGAGCACCGACGATTTGCCCGAGCCCCAGGGCCCGTGGATATGCGTCATGAACGCGCCGGCCGCATCCCCGCTGGCGGCGTCGCTGGCCTGTGCCTCGCGCAGCCGGCTCGCGAGCACCTTGGCGAAGAACTGGCGGCCGAGCGCGTCGGTCGTGGCGGGCTGGTCGGAGAGGGTGCGGAGCGATTCGGCATTCTCGGGCGGCGGGGGCGGCGGCGCGTCCTCGCCGACCAGTCGTCGCCAGGCTGCGACATCCTCGCCGGGCTCGGGGCCCGACAGGATCCGCTCGACGAGATAGCGGCGCAGCGCGAGCGATTCGTCGGGGCTGAGGCCGCCTTTCAGCACCTCCCGCCAGATCGAATCGGCTTCCTCCGCGAGCGCGAAGAGCAGGTGGCGCAAGTCGAACAATTCCCTCCGGACGGTCGCCTCGGCAAGCGCATGCGCACGTGGAAACACGCGCACGCGCACCGACTCGGATAAAACGATCGAGGCGCCCTTTTCCCGCAAGCCGAGCGCCTCGATCAAGGGAGTCTCCTTGGGCAAGGGCGGCGATCCACCCTCGGTTTCGATCCACTGGCGCAGCCAGGTCGCCGAATTGAGCCCGCGCCCCTGCGCCGCGGTGTCGTTGCCCGCGGCGATGATCCCGCACAGCAGGGCCCGCTTGTCGATCACCAGCTCGTTGGCGCGCACGTCGACAACCAGAAACGCGGACATGTGATCGATGCATCGCGTGAACGCGGTCGCCTTGGGATGCGCATGCGGCGCGAAGGCCGCACGCACGGCGGCGATCAGATCCGCTTCGGCCGCGGATCGCGTGGCGCTTTCCGGTGGCGCTTCCATAGTGGGCGCTGACATGCCGCCTCCCGATTGCTTGCGAATACAATCTGCAGCGAGTCGGCGCTTCCGCCCCGATCCCGGCTGCGCTAGGTGCGGCCCAACCCCATTCTAACGCAGAGTTGCGAAACCATGAAATTCTTTGCCGACACCGCCGACACCGCCGACATCCGCGACCTGGCCGAGACCGGCCTGCTCGACGGCGTCACCACCAATCCGTCGCTGATCCACAAGGCTGGCCGCAACTTCCTCGAAGTGGTCGCCGAGATCTGCCAGATCGTCGAAGGTCCGGTCTCGGCCGAGGTCGTCGCGCTCGATTACGAGACGATGATGAAGGAAGCCGAGGTCATCCGGAAGATCGCCGACAATATCGCGGTCAAGGTGCCGCTGACGATCGACGGCCTCAAGACCTGCAAGGCGCTGACCGACGACGGCACGATGGTCAACGTCACGCTCTGCTTCTCGGCGAACCAGGCGCTGCTCGCCGCCAAGGCCGGCGCGACCTTCGTCTCGCCGTTCGTCGGCCGGCACGACGACAACGGCTTCGACGGGATGGAACTGATCGCCGACATCCGCGAGATCTACGACAATTACGACTTCGGCACCGAGATCCTGGTCGCCAGCGTCCGCCACCCGATCCATGTGCTCCAGGCCGCCAAGATCGGCGCCGACGTGATGACCGCGCCGCCCGCCGTCATCCGCCAGCTCGTCAAGCATCCGCTGACCGACAAGGGCATCGAGGGCTTCCTCGCCGACTGGGCGAAGACCGGGCAGAAGATCGCCTGATCTGTTAGAAGGGGCCGGTGACGCAGCCGCTGCCCCTTCTCTACGCCCAGCATCTCGCGCGCGACCGGCGGCGTTCGGCGCATACCGTGCGGGCCTATGGCGCGACGGCCGAGCGGCTGGTGGCGTTCCTGCAGGGGCACTGGGGCGGGGCGGTCACGCCCGAGGCGCTGGCGAAAATCAGCGCCGCCGACCTCCGCGCCTTTCTGGCCCATCGCCGCAACGACGGGCTGGGCAATGCCTCCGCCGCGCGCGAGCTTTCGGCGGTGCGCGGCTTCCTGAAGTTCGCCGCCGGCGATGCCGCCGATCTGCCGCGGCTGCGGGGCCCCAAGGTCAAGAAGGGCGTACCGCGCCCGATCGCCCCGGCCGAGGCGGTGGCGCTGGCCGAATGGGCTTCGGACGAAGCGAGCGAGCCCTGGATCGCGGCGCGCGACTGGGCGGTGCTGCTGCTGCTCTATGGTGCCGGCCTGCGTATCGGCGAGGCGGTGGCCCTCACCGGTGCGGTGCTGCCGCTCGACGCGACGATGCGAGTCACGGGCAAGCGCGACAAGACCCGCATCGTGCCGTTGCTGCCCCAGGTCCGCACGGCGATCGAGGCCTATGCCGCGGCATGTCCCTACGGGATTTCCGCCGACGCGCCGCTGTTCCGCGGCGCCAAGGGCGGGCCGCTGCCGCCGGGGATGATCCGCAAGGCCGTCCGCTCGGCGCGCACCGCGCTGGGCCTGTCGGAGCGGACCACGCCGCACGCGCTGCGCCACAGCTTCGCGACGCATCTGCTCGGGCGCGGCGCGGACCTGCGTGCGCTGCAGGAACTGCTCGGCCATGCCAGCCTGAGCTCGACCCAGATCTACACGGCGGTGGATGCGGCGCATCTGCTCGACGTCTATCGCAACGCGCATCCCAGGGCGTGAGCGCACACGGCATCTTGATCCATTTTGTAGCGTTTCGGCCGCGTTCGGTTAGTCTGTGGAAATGACGGATCTCCTCCGCGCCGATATCGCCGCCGTGCAGGACGTGCCTGGCATCCGTCTGATGCTCGAGCAGGTTTGTGCGCTCACCGGCATGGGCTTCGCCGCAGTGGCGCGGGTGACGAGCGACCGCTGGGTCGCATGCCAGCTGCTCGACCGGATCGAATTCGGCCTCAACCCCGGCGACGAGCTCGAGATCAAGACCACGATCTGCGACGAGATCCGCGCCAGCGGGAAGGGCGTGTTCATCGATCATGTCGGCCGCGATCCGGCGTGGCGCACGCACCATACGCCAGCGATGTACGGGTTCGAGAGCTATGTCTCGATCCCGATAGTGTTGGGCGACGGCAGCTTCTTCGGCACGCTCTGCGCGATCGACCCGGCACCACGCGATGCGCCGCTCGGCGACGTCGTGCCGGCACTCGAGGACTTCGCCGGCCGGATCGGCCGCGCGCTCGATGCGCTACGTGCGCGCGCTGCCTAGCGTCCCGCGCGCGGCTTCCAGGTAAACACGCGCCAGATATAGAGCAGGACCATCAGCACGATCACCCCGGTCACCACCGGCGTGATCCAATGGTGGATCGTGTCGAAATTGGTGCCCAGCCAATAGCCGATGCCGACCAGGATCGTGTTCCACACCGCGCTGCCCGCGGTGGTGAAGACCAGGAAATGCCAGAACGGCATCCGCATCAGCCCGGCGGGGATCGAGATCACGGTGCGGCCAAGCGGCATGAAGCGGAACACGAAAACGGTGATCCCGCCCCAGCGCAGGAAGAAGCGGTGGAGCTTCTCGACATCGTCCCATTCGAGCGTCAGCCAGCGTCCCCAGCGCTCGACGAACGGCTTGAGCCGCTCATAGCCGAAGCGCCGCCCGATCTCGTACCAGAAGAGATTGCCGACCGCGCAGCCCAGCGTGCCGACGAGCACGAGCAGCAGGAAGCTCATCCTGCCCTGGCCGGCGGCGATGCCGGCCACGCTCATGATCAGTTCGGAAGGAACGGGCGGGATGACGTTTTCCAGCACCATCAACAGAAAGATGCCGAAATAGCCCCAGTCGAGCCAATGGGTCATGCCGTCAGCCGCGTTCGGCGACGCGGCGTTCGATCGCTTCCCAGATCATCGCCCCCGTATCGGTGCCGTTGAACCGGTCGATCGCGACGATTCCGGTGGGGGAGGTGACGTTGATCTCGGTGAGCCACTCGCCGCCGATCACGTCGATCCCGACGAACAGCAATCCGCGCTTCTTGAGCTCGGGGCCGAGCACGTCGCAGATCTCCTGCTCGCGCGCGGTCAGCTCGGTCTTGGCCGCGCTGCCGCCGACCGCGAGGTTCGAGCGGATCTCGCCCTCGCCCGGGATACGGTTGATCGCGCCCGCGACCACGCCGTCGACCAGCACGATCCGCTTGTCGCCCGCTGCCACCGAGGGGAGGAAGGCCTGGATCATGTGCGGCTCGCGATAGGCGGTGTTGAACACCTCGATCAGTGCCGACAGGTTGGCGCCGTCGCTGCCGACCTTGAAGATCGCCTTGCCGCCATTGCCGTGGAGCGGCTTGACGACGATCTCGCCATGCTCGGCCAGGAAGGCACGGGCCTCGTCCAGGCTGCGCGTGACGAGCGTCGGCGGCATGAACTGCGCATAGTCGAGCACGAACACCTTCTCGGGGGCGTTGCGCACGTTCGCGGGGTCGTTGACCACTAAAGTCCGGTCGGCGATCCGCTCGAGCAGGTGCGTGGCGGTGATATAGCCCAGGTCGAACGGCGGATCCTGGCGCATCAGCACGACATCGGCCTCTTCGCCGAGATCGAGCTTCATCGCGTCGCCGAACTGGAAATGATTGCCGGCCACGCGCTGGACGGAGACCGGGTGCGCCTTGGTCCAGACGCGGCCGTCGCGATAGTTCAAATCCTCGGCGGCATAATGGAACAGCCTGTGCCCGCGCGCCTGGGCCGAGAGCATCAGCGCGAAGGTCGAATCGCCGGCGATATTGATCGCATCCAACGGGTCCATCTGCACGGCAACGGTCAACTGCTTGGCCACGATCCCACTCTCCGTTCGCCCTGAGCTTGTCGAAGGGCCGTAATGTTGCGCCTAGAAGGAAGAACGACCCTTCGACAAGCTCAGGGCGAGCGGGAAATGGGGATAGCGATG